>JAGIAU010000072.1 GCA_017744755.1 Microbacteriaceae bacterium | reverse complement strand
AGCTCGCGCAGGGCTCGCTCTACGCCGCCCTCGCCCTCGCCATCGTCCTCGTCAACCAGGCGACGGGCCTCGTCAACTTCGCCCAGGGCGGCATGGCGGTCCTCGGCTCGTACATCGGCATGACCGTCGGGAACGTCTTCATCCCCGGCGCCGGCGCCGTCATCGGGATCCTGATCGGCATCGTCGTCGCCGTCGCGGCCTCCGCGGTCATCGGCGCGGTCGTCGAGCGCTTCGTGATGCGGCGGTTCGAACGCGCCGAGGAGGACACCAAGGTCGTCGCCACCATCGGCGTGTTCACCCTCGTCGGCGGCCTCATCGGGCTCATCTGGGGCTTCAGCCCGACGCCCTACCCGTTCTTCTTCCGCGGCGGCGACGCCTTCCGGATCGGCGACGTCTCCGTCTCGGTGTGGTCGGTCGTGACCTTCCTCACGATCATCGCGCTCATGGTCGTGCTGCAGCTCCTCTTCCAGGGCACGAAGCTCGGGCTGGGCCTGCGCGCCGTCGCCGACAACGCGGGCTCCGCGGCGCTCTCCGGCATCCGGGTGGGCGGCATGCGGATGGTCGGCTGGGGGCTCGCCGCGGCGCTCGGCACCGCGGCCGGCATCCTGCTCGCCGCCAAGTCGGGGCTCGCGCCGAACAACTTCGACGGCATCCTCGTCTACGCCCTCGCCGCCGTCGTGATCGGCGGCCTCGACTCCCCCATCGGCGTCGTCATCGCGGGCCTCGGCATCGCGGTGCTCGAGTCGCTCGCAGGCCGCTACATCGGCTTCATCGGCCACGACCTGAAGGTCGTCGTGCCCTTCCTCATCATCTTCGTCGTCCTCATCGTGCGGCCGCAGGGCCTCTTCGGCCGCAAGGCGGTGGTCCGCGTATGAACGCCCTCTCCCGCTTCGCCGCCAGCCGATGGGTCCGGCTCGGCGCGTTCGCCCTCCTGCTCGTCGTCCTCGCCGTCCTCCCGCTCGTCGCCGACCCGTACACGAACCAGACCGTCTCCCACATCGCCTTCGTCGCCGTCGCGATCATGGGCCTGAACGTCGTCATGGGCTACACGGGCCAGGTCTCCCTCGGCCACTCGTTCTTCGTCGGCGTCGGCGCCTACGCGGCGATCATCCCGATCCGCGACCTGTGGGGCGGCCCGCTCGCCGAGGGCGCGATCGTGCTCGGCTTCCTGCTGTCGGCGATCGTGCCCGGCATCCTCGGCCTGCTCATCGCGCTCGTCGCGGTCCGGCTGCGCGGCCTCGCCCTCGCGATGGTGACGATCGCGCTGCCGACGATCGGCGTGCCGCTCGCGCAGCGCTTCTCCGACTGGACGGGCGGCAACGAGGGCGTGTCGATCCGCCAGCTCCCCTGGGTCGACGCGGCCGGGGAGACGCACCGGGCGAATCCCTTCGCCGCAGGCCCCGGGCTCGAGAACGACCAGTGGCAGTACTACCTCGTCATGATCGTCTCGGTCGCCTTCTTCGTCCTCGCCTACTTCCTCGTCCGCGGCAAGTTCGGGCGCGCGTTCGCGATCGTCAAGTCGAACGAGGCGATCGCCGCATCCATGGGCATCTCGCCGTACCGCTACAAGGTGCTCGCCTTCACGATCGCGGCGGTCTACGGCGGCGTCGCCGGCTTCCTGCTCGTCGTGTGGGGTCAGTACACCTCCTCCGAGACGCTCGCCTTCCACCACTCGATCGCCTACGTCATCGCGACGATCGTCGGCGGCGCCGGCAGCATCCTCGGCTCCGTCCTCGGCGGCGCGTTCTACGTCGTCGTCGACCCGGTCCTGAACAGCCTCGACCTCGCCGTCTACTCGGCCGTCATCCAGGGCCTCGTCATCCTCGTCATCCTGTTCCTCCTCCCCGGAGGACTCGCCAGCCTCCCCCGCACCATCCGCCGCCTCGCGCGCCGGCGCCGCGGGGGCCCCAGCGTCGGATCGGACTTCCAGCCCGACTCGGCTGTCCCAACCACCAAGTAGGTCCCAACCTCGGAAGAGAGGCACTCATGAAGACCACTCTGAGCGGACGCCGCGCCCTCGCGGTCGCCGCCTCGGTCGGCGCCATCGCCCTCGTGCTCAGCGGCTGCGCACGCGGCGGCGGCGAGACCCCCGCCCCCACGGATGGTGAGACCGACGTCGCCGTCGAGGCCTCGCCCGGCATCACCGACACCACCCTCACCTTCGGCATCTCGACGCCGCTCACCGGCGCGACCGCCGGCCCCGGCAACTGCACCGCCGACGGCGCGCTCGCCTACTTCGGCGTCAAGAACGACGAGGGCGGCATCACCTTCGGCGACGGCAAGACCCGCGAGATCCAGATCAAGACCTACGACGACGAGTACAACCCGGAGAAGTCCGCGGCGAACTTCCAGCAGATGGTCGCCGACGGCGTGTTCGCCGCGGGTCTCGGCCTCGGCACGCCGACGAACCGCGCCTGGCGCGAGGCGGCGATCGAGGAGGGCGTCCCGCAGGTCCTCGTCATGACCGGCGACCCGATCTTCTCCAGCGTCGCCGACTCGCCCGAGCAGCTCGGCCTCGTGCCGATCTACCAGCAGGAGGGCGCCGCCTTCGGCGAGGCGCTCGCCGCCGACGGCCAGCCGCACAAGGTCGCCGCGCTGTACCAGAACGACGACTACGGCAAGGGCTACCTCGAGGGCTTCAAGGACGCCATCGAGGGCGCCTCGCAGATCGAGATCGTCAAGGAGCTCGGCTACGAGGCCGCCGGCGCGTCGAACACGCCGAACTTCCTCGAGCCGCAGATCACCGAGCTCGCCGCGACCGGCGCGGACGTCCTCTTCCACGCGGTGTCGGTGACGCCGCGCGCGATCGAGAACCTCCAGAAGGCGGCCGCGATCGGCTGGACCCCGATCTGGTTCCTCCCGTCGAACACCGCCTCGCCCGGCGGCGTCCTCACCCCCGCCGGCGTCACCGCGGACACCTACCCGGGCGTCTACGCGGTCGGCTTCTCCGACGCCGCCGCGGCCCCGCCGTTCGCGGAGTCCGAGGAGGGCAAGGCCTACTTCGAGGCGATCGCCGAGTACGCCCAGGGCCCGGAGCAGGACGGCAAGGCCTTCCCGCACTGCATCTGGAGCTGGATCGGCGCGCAGATCCTCGAGCAGGCCTTCGAGAAGATGACCGAGCCGACCCGCGAGTCGTTCATGGAGGCGCTGCGCTCCATCGACGGCTTCGAGGCGCAGTTCGCCTTCGGCCCGATCAACACGACGACGGACGGCCTCCCGGCCATCCAGACCGTGTCGCTGCAGAAGTTCAACGGCGCAGGCTACGCGAACGTCGACGTCGTCGGCTGAGCACCCCGAGCGGCGCCCCGGCCTCCCCGCGGAGGCCGGGGCGTCGCTCCGTCTTCAGGGACACACGGCGTGTCGGGCGCGAGCGAGCGGCGTGTCGGGCCGCTGTCCCTGAATCAGGCACTAGGACGCGCGGAGGGCGTCCAGCACGCTCTCCAGGTGCAGCCGGGTCGCCGCCTCGGCGGCCGGGCCGTCGCCCGCGAGCACGGCGTCGATGATCGCCACGTGCTGCGGACCCGACACCTGCGCGCGGCCGGGCTGGTAGGCGAGCCGGAACTGGTGCCGCGCCGACTGGGCCCACAGCCGCTCCAGCAGATCGGCCGCGAGTTCGTGCCCGCTCGCCGCGAGCAGCACCCGGTCCATCTCCTGGTTCAGCCGGCTGTACTCCGCGAGGTCGCCGCCCGCGATGGCGCGTTCTATCCCCTCGCGCAGCACGCGCAGCTCGGCGGCGTCCTCCTCGCTGCGCCGCTCCGCGGCCTTCCGCGCGACGAGCGCCTCGAGCGCGAGCCGCGCCTCCACGATCTCGACCGCCTGCTCGACCGTGATGGCGCGGACGCGCGCGCCGCGGTTCGGGAGCCGCTCGACGAGGCCCTCGTTCGCGAGGTTGAGGAGCGCGAGGCGCGCGGAGGCCCGGGAGGCGCCGAAGCGATCGCCGAGGTCCGTCTCGACGAGCCGCTGGCCGGGGACGAACTCGCCCACGAGGATCGCGTCGCGGATGTCCCGGGTCAGGGCGGAGTGAACGTCCTCGGTCACGGAATGGGACGTTAGCGGATGGCGAACGATCCTGGCGACAATTCGGGCCCGCGCCGGGTGACGCGCTCTGTATGACCGCAGTACGATCGAGCCGAAGTCCATCGCAGGATCACAGAGAGGTGTCTGATGACGGAGACCATCGCCCCGGTCAAGACGGGGCTGTACATCGGCGGCGAGGCCCGGGACACGGCCGAGACGCTTGCGATCGCGGACCCGGGCAAGCCGGGCGTCGTCGTCGGCTACGCCGCGGCGGCGAGCCGGCAGGACACCCTCGACGCCATCGCAGCGGCGAAGGCGGCGTTCCCGGCGTGGTCGGCGCTCACCGGTCCCGAGCGCGCCGCCCTCATGGCGGAGGCGATCCAGGGCATCGCGGAGGCGCGCGACGAGGACGCCGCGATCCTCTCCCAGGAGAACGGCAAGGTCCGCATGGAGGCCTGGGTCGACTCGCTCGTCCTCGAGCTCCGCTGGGGCCTCGCGCTCTCGCTCGCCGACCAGGTCGACTCGGGTCACGTCCTGCAGCGCCTGCCGCAGTTCCACATCAACACGGAGACGACCGTCTCCTACACGCCGCTCGGCGTCGTCACGATCATCGTGCCGTTCAACTGGCCGGTCGCGATCCTCGGCGCCTCGCTCCCGCACGCGCTGCTCGCGGGGAACACGGTCATCGTCAAGCCGCCGCTCACCGCGCCCCTCGCCACCGCGCGCATCGTCGCCCGGATCGCCGAGAAGCTCCCGGCCGGCGTGCTCAACGTCGTCACGGGCCGCGACGCCGACATGAGCGAGCTCATCCAGAGCCCCGACGTCGCGAAGGTCTCGTTCACCGGCTCGGTCGGCGGCGGGAAGAAGATCCAGGAGCTCGCGACGAAGACGCTCACCCGCGTCACGCTCGAGCTCGGCGGCAACGACCCGGCGATCATCCTCGACGACGCGAAGCTCGACGACGTCCAGCTCGACCGGCTCTACGCGGCGATCTACGACACCACGGGCCAGATCTGCATGAACGCGAAGCGCGTCTACGTGCACCGCTCCCGCCTCGCCGAGGTCGTCGACGGCCTCTCCGCCCGGCTCGAGCAGGTCAAGCTCGGCTACGGCCTCGACGCCGACACGACGATGGGCCCGCTGCACTCGCCGGTGCAGAAGGCCTTCGTGGACGAGCTCATCGAGGAGGCGAAGGAGTCGGGCGCCGAGGTGCGCGAGTTCGGCGAGCTCCCCGGCGGCGACCTCGCCGGCGGGAACTTCGTCCGTCCTGCGATCGTCATCGACCCCGACCCGGCACTGCGCGTCGTCCAGCTCGAGCAGTTCGGCCCGGTCATCCCCGTCATCCCGTTCGACGACGAGGACGAGGCGATCCGGGCCGCGAACGACACCTGGGCGGGCCTCTGCGGCTCCGTCTGGAGCGAGTCCCCGGAGCGCGCCCGATCCGTCGGCTCGCGCATCCAGGCGGGCTACATCTGGGTGAACGATCACGGCGCGACCCGCCTCGACCTCCGCGCCCCATTCGGCGGCGTGAAGCAGTCGGGCTACGGTCGCGAGCAGGGCCTCGAGGGCATCCGGGACTTCCAGGACACCCACTCGATCTCCTTCCTCGACGAGGAGGCCGTCGCCGCCCAGGCGCACTGATCGGCCGGACGCGATCCACAGCACGGAAGGCCCGGGCCGCTCGGTCCGGGCCTTCCTGCATGCCCCGGCTAGGGTGGTCGGCATGACCGAGGCGACGCAGCGCGGACGCGGCAGGCCGCGCGCGGAGGAGGGGCTCGACACCCGCGCGGAGCTGCTGCGGGCGGCGGGCGAGGAGTTCGCGGAGCGCGGCTACGAGGGCACCTCGGTCCGGGGCGTCGCGCGCCGGGCCGGCTTCGACGCGGCGCTCGTGCACCACTACTTCGGCGACAAGGCGGGGCTCTTCGCCGCGATGCTGCAGACGGACGTGCGCCCCACCGACGGGCTCGAGGAGATCTTCGCCGGGCCGCGCGAGGACTTCGCGGCGAGCTACCTGCGCTTCGCGCTGGAGCGGTTCGAGCAGCCCGAGGCGCGCGAGCAGATGGTCGCGCTCATCCGCACCTCGCTCGGCAGCGACGCGATGGCCGAGGTCGCGAAGGGCTTCGTCGCCTCGCAGCTCGACGCCGCCTTCGAACGGATCGCCGTGGGACCGGATCCGGCGATGCGCGCGCGGCTCGTCTCGACGCAGCTCTTCGGCCTCTTCGTGCAGCGCTTCGTGCTCCGCGCGGAGCCGCTCGCCTCGGCGCCGGTCGAGCGGGTCGTGACGCTCGTGGCGCCGACCCTGCACCGGTATCTCTTCGAGGACTGACATGCCCTAGATTCATCCCGTGATGATTTCACGGGGCCGGAGCCGCCGCGCGGCCGCGGCGGGGATCCTGGCGGCCGTCGTCGCCGCGCTCACGGCGTTCGCCGCGCCCGGCGCCGCACTGGCCGCGCCGGCGACCGCGGCGAGCGCCGGGCCGGTGTCCGCGGCGAACGCGCTCCCCGCAGCCGGTCTCCCCGCGCCCGCCGCCGTCGCCTGCGCCGGTCCCGGCAGCACGTACACCGTGAGCGACGCCGTCGACCTCGCCGCCGCGATCGCCTGCGCGAACGGCGAGACCTCGGCCGCCGCGAGCGGCTGCGACGCCCCGGCCGAGACCGACCGGATCGTCCTGGCGACGGACATCGACCTCACGCTCGACCTCACGCAGGCCGAGGACGCCTGCCTCGCGATCGACGGGGACGGGCACGCCATCGACGGCGGCGACGCCTACGTCGCGCTGCGCTTCGCCGGCGGCACCATCGCGGACGTCGCCGACGTGACCATCGAGCACGCCCGCTCCGCCGCCATCCAGGTCGAGCTGGCCAGCCTCTCGCTCCGGAGCAGCACGCTGCGCGACAACGTCTCCATCGGCAGCGGGTACGGCCTCTTCGCACTGCTCGACAGTGGCGATCGACTCCGGCTGACGGACACGACGGCGACGGGCAACGGCGGTCAAGGCATCTGGATCACGGCCGACGGCGGCGCAGACGTCGTGATCGACGGCACGACGACCGCGAGCTGGAACGGCTTCGCGGGACTCGCGCTCAACCTGGACGGCGCCGGCACGACCGCCGACGTCTCGGGCGTCACCTCCTCGGACAACGCCTTCACCGGCATCCTGCTCGAGGCGCAGGCGGGCGCCACGGCGTCGGTGCGATCGAGCACGGCCGAGCGCGATCAGAGCGGCTTCTTCCTGCGCGCCTACGGCGGCAGTCAGGTGACCGCCGCCTCGCTGCAGGCGATCGACTCGCTGAACGACGGCTTCTACGTCTCCGCGAACGACGCGGGCAGCACGCTCGAGCTGAGCGACTCCGCGTCGAGCGCGTCCGGCTTCCGCGGCATCGCCGCCGGCGCGAGCGCCGGCGGCGTCACGACCATCTCGTCCTCGGTCGTGACGGGCACCGTCGACGACGGCTTCGTGATCCAGGCGCAGGACGGCACCGTCCGAGGCGACCATCTCGTCGCCGGCGAGGGTGCCCTGAGCGGCTTCGACATCTCCTCGCTCGCCGGGACGAACACCTTCGAGCTCACGCATTCGACGAGCTCCGGCAACGGGACCGGCCTGCACGCCTCGCTCGCGGCCGGCACCTCGCTCACGGTGGCGAACTCGACGTTCTCCGGCAACGGCACGGGGGGCGGCGTCCAGGTGTCCGGCCCGAGCGGCAGCGCGTTCACCCTGCTCGACTCGACCGTCACGGGGAACGACACGCTCACCTCGGGCAACCTCCTCACCTCCGGCGGCCTCGGCGCGACCGTGGCCGGCAGCATCGTGTCCGCGAACACGGGCGGCGCGGATCTCAGCCTGTCGACCCCGTTCTCGGTCGACTACAGCCTGATCGGCACGACCGCGCCGGGGATGCCCGCGATCGGCGCGACGAACGTCGTCTCGAACGCCCCCGGTCTCGGCCCGCTCGCGGACAACGGCGGTGCGCCGGTCGCAGGCGGCGCCCCGGCGTTCACCCACCTCCTGCTCCCCGGCAGCCCCGCCATCGGCGCCGGTATCGCGCTCGCCGGCATCACGACCGACCAGCGCGACCTCCCGCGGCCGGCCTCGGGTCCCGCGGACATCGGCGCCGTCCAGCTGCAGCCGACGGCACCGGGCGCCCCGACGGCGGTCGCCGCGCTCGGCCAGGAGTCCCAGGCCTGGGTGCGCTGGACGGCGCCCGCCTCGGACGGCGGCTCGCCGATCACCGGCTACACGGTCCGCGCCTACCAGGGCGCGACGCTCGTCGCGACCGTCCCGGCCGCGGCGGACCAGCTCGGGCGCACCGTCACCGGCCTGACGGACGGTCTCCCCTACACGTTCACCGTGACGGCGGAGAACGCCCTCGGCGCCGGGGCGGCCTCCGCGCCCTCCGCCGCCGTGACCCCGATCTCGACGCCCGCGCCGAACGCCGTCGTGGGCACGGTGACCGGATCGCCGGCGCAGCCGTACCGGACGGCGTTCTCCCCCGACGGGAGCACGGCGTACGTCGTCGACCAGATCGCCGGCACGGTGTCGGTCATCGACATGGCGAGCCGCGCGGTGACCGCGAGCCATGGCCTCGGCGGCGCCCCCTTCGCCATCGCGGTCTCCCCCGACGGCAGGACCCTCTACATCGGCGACGTGACGAGCGCGGCCGTGCGCGTGGTGGACGCCGCGACCGGAGGCATCCTCGCGACGGTCCCGACCGGCGGCGAGCAGCTCTGGGGCGTCGCCGTCAGCCCGGACGGCTCGAGGGTCTACGCCACGAGCAACTACGACGACACCGTCTACGTCATCGACACGGCGACGAACGCGCTCGCCGGATCGATCGGCGTCGTCGCCGCACCGGCGGCCGTCGCCTTCAGCCCCGACGGGAGCAGGGCCTACGTCACCGGGACCTTCCTGCCGGGCGGCGGCATGTCCGTCATCGACGTCGCATCGTCGACCGTCGCCGCGACCGTCGCGATCCCCGGATTCGTCAGCGGCGTCGCCGTCGCGCCCGACGGCCACGAGGTCTACGCGGCCGAGGCCATGAGCGGGACGCTCTCGATCGTCGACGCCGCGACGAACGCGGTCACCGGCGTCATCGCGGGCGCGAGCACGCCGGGCGGTCCCGGCCTCGTCTCGCTCGCGGTCACCGGCGACGGCCGCAGCCTCTACGTCGCCGATCCGGCCGCCGCGGCGGTCACGGTCATCGACCCCCAGACCGGGCAGCTCGCCGGCGCCATCCCCGTCGGCGGCGCGCCGCGGGAGCTCGCGATGCGTCCCGACGGCCGCGCGCTCCTCGTGAGCGACCGCGACCACGGTGCGATCGCCGTGCTCGAGCACCTCGACACCCCCGGCGCGCCGACCGGCGTCACCGCGCTCGGCCAGGAGTCCCAGGCCTGGGTGC
>JAGIAU010000071.1 GCA_017744755.1 Microbacteriaceae bacterium | reverse complement strand
CGACGCGATCCGGAACGCGAACGTCGTCGCCGGCGAGGCCGGCGGCATCACGCAGCACATCGGCGCCTATCAGGTGTGGAAGGAGCACGAGGGCGTCGAGCGCGCCATCACGTTCATCGACACCCCGGGTCACGAGGCGTTCACCGCCATGCGCGCCCGCGGCGCCCAGGTCACCGACATCGCGATCCTCGTGGTCGCCGCGGACGACGGCATCATGCCGCAGACCATCGAGGCGCTGAACCACGCGCAGGCGGCCGGCGTGCCGATCGTCGTCGCGGTGAACAAGGTCGACAAGGAGGGCGCGAACCCCGCCAAGGTCCGCCAGCAGCTCACCGAGTTCGGCCTCGTCGCGGAGGAGTACGGCGGCGACACGATCTTCGTCGACGTATCCGCGCTCAAGGGCCTCGGCATCCAGGAGCTCCTGGACTCCGTGCTGCTCACCGCGGACGCGGGTCTCGACCTGCGGGCGAACCCCGACCGCGACGCCCGGGGCACCGCGATCGAGGCGAAGCTGACCCGCGGTCAGGGCTCCGTCGCGACGGTCCTCATCCAGTCCGGAACGCTCCGGGTCGGCGACCCGATCGTCGCCGGCACCGCCTACGGCCGCGTCCGGGCGATGCACGACGAGAACGGCGCGCAGGTCACCGAGGCGGGCCCGTCCCGTCCGGTGCAGGTCCAGGGGCTCTCGAGCGTCCCGCGCGCCGGCGACACGTTCCTCGTCACCGAGGACGACCGCACCGCGCGCCAGATCGCCGAGAAGCGCGAGGCCGTCGAGCGCAACGCCCAGCTCGCGAAGGGCCGCAAGCGGATCTCCCTCGAGGACTTCGCCCAGGCCGTCGAGAAGGGCAAGGTCGACACCCTCAACCTCATCATCAAGGGCGACGTCTCCGGCGCCGTCGAGGCGCTCGAGGAGTCGCTGCTCAAGATCGACGTGGACGACTCGGTCCAGCTGCGCATCCTGCACCGCGGCGTCGGCGCGATCACGGAGTCGGACATCGACCTCGCGACCATCGACGACGCGATCGTCATCGGCTTCAACGTCCGCCCGGACGTGAAGGCGCGCGAGCGCGCGGCCCGCGAGGGTGTCGACGTCCGGTTCTACTCGGTCATCTACAACGCGCTCGACGACATCGAGGCCTCGCTCAAGGGCATGCTCAAGCCGGAGTACGAGGAGGTCCAGTCGGGCCTCGCCGAGATCCGCGAGGTCTTCCGCTCCTCCAAGTGGGGCAACGTCGCCGGTGTGCTCGTGCGCTCGGGCGTCATCACCCGCAACGCGAAGGCGCGCGTCATCCGCGACGGCATCGTCCTCGCGGACGGCCTCGCCATCGAGTCGCTGCGCCGCTTCAAGGACGACGTCACCGAGGTGCGCGACGGCTACGAGTGCGGCATCGGCCTCGGCAAGTTCAACGACATCCAGGTCGGCGACGAGATCGAGACGATCGAGATGGTCGAGAAGGTCCGCGCCTAGGTCGCGGACCCGGATCAGGGAGAACGTACATGGCAAGTCCGGAGCGCGTCGCCAAGATGGCGGACCGGATCCGCGAGATCGTGGCGCGGAGGCTCGAGAAGGGCCTCCGCGACCCGCGGCTCGGCTTCGTGACGATCACGGACGTCCGGGTGACCGGGGATCTGCAGCACGCGAGCGTGTTCTACACGGTCTACGGCTCCGAGGAGGAGCGCGCGGACTCGGCGAAGGCGCTCAAGGCGGCGACGGGGATGCTGCGGACCGAGGTCGGCCGGCAGCTCTCCGTCCGCCTGACGCCGACGCTCGAGTTCATCGCGGACGCCATCCCGGAGAACGCGGCCGCGATCGAGGCGGCGCTCGCCGAGGCGGCGCGGCGCGATGCGGAGGTCGAGGCGCTCGCCTCGCACGCGGAGTACGCGGGCGACGCCGACCCCTACGTCAAGCCGCGCGAGATCGGCGACGACGAAGACGAGTCCGACGAAGACGAGTCCGACGAAGACGACTGGGACGACGAGTCGGACGCGGAACGCGGCTCCCGGGCCTGAGCGCGTCGCTTGGCTTCACTTGACCGGGACGAGTCTCGTGAGGCGCCTCGTCGAAAAGCGGGTGACGCGCATCAGCCTGCCGATCGGAGTCGTCGCTTCACGGGGAGTTCTACCGTGCCGGGCTGGAACTGATCGAGCTGACCGGGGCCAGCCGGCCGGGCGAGCCCGTCGGACCCGGTGCGTTCGTGGGGGCCTCTCCGCTCCGCCCAATAGCGGGCCGAGTCATCCCCGGAGCCGCGTCTGATCCGCCAGCCCTGGTCGTGCACCATGAGGTGATGGAAGCGGCAGAGCAGGATGCCGTCGGCGATGTCGGTGCGCCCGCCGTGAGCGGTCCATTCATCGATGTGGTGCGCCTCGCACCAGGCAGGCGGCCGGTCGCAGCCTGCCCAACGGCAGCCTCCGTCCCGGGCGGCGAGCCCGATGCGCTGCCGACGGGTGTACAGGCGCTGCTCCCGGCCGACGTTCACGACCTGGCCGGCCGAGTCGAAGTGGATCGGCACGGTGCCTGCGGCGCAGATCTGCCGCTCGACGCTGGCGATGGCGACGGCGTCGCCGCGGCCTTCGACGACGCCGCGACCGCTCCGACGGGCGAGATCGGCGTCGGTGACGTGGATGCGCACGGCGGGGATCGCGCCGCCGAGAATCCGGCCATCGCCGTCGGCGTCGAGCGCACCGGCGAGGCGGATCAGGTCGACGAAGGCGTCGAGCGCGAGCTGCTCGGTCGTGCGGGCATCGTCGGCCGTCCGGGCGGCGCGGGCGCGACCGAGGTCGGAGGCCGGCCGCGGACCACCGCGCCGGGGCGCGGTGACGGCGTCGTAGGCCGAGCGCACGATGGCAGCGGATTCCGGGTCGAGCAAGCCGACGAGCCGGGTCATGCCGTCCGGCTGCTCCGTAAGGCGCAGTGAACGTCGAGCGCGCAGTTCACGCTCCCGGTCGATGACCGCCGTCGCATCAAGGGCCGCCCGAAGTGCTCTGGCATCGGCGGCGAGGTCCTCCGGCGCCACGCTGACCCTCGGGTCGGTCGCCATGGCGAGCAGATCCGCCGCCGCCGACTCGAGCGCATCCATGCCGACCGTCATCGTCGCGCCGCCGAGCCCCGAGATGATCGCGTCGGCGGTCGCCACCGAAACAGCTCCGGAGGCGAGGGCCTCGGCGACGGCGGTCTCGTGCCTGAGCGAGCCGACTCGGACCAGTGCGCCGGCCTCGCGGACGCTCACTCCCGTCTCCTGTGCGATGAGCTGCTCGGCCGAGCGCGCACCGAGCCGCGCGGCGAGCCCGCCGAAACCGAGCGTCCGATCGGATCGCCGCGCGATCTCGCCCGCGACGGCCGCGAGCTCGATGTCGATGCGACGCCGCCGCGCGATGAGGGCGTTCTGGTGCGTGAGCAGCGCCTCGTCGTCCAGCTGCGACAGGCCGGCCTCGGGCGGGTCCAGCACCTCGGGCACCGCCCGCGCGACCGCGGCCGCGCCGAGCGGCCGGCTCGGTGCGGGTGCGATGGCGGTCATCACGTGCTCCAGACTCGGACGATGTGTCGAAGAAACCTTCGACAGAGCCAATCTAGAAGCAGCCACCGACATCCGGGGCCGGGAACGACCCGAGGTATGAAGCGACGGTTGAGGTAGAACCACCGCATGAGCGGCATGGGCGCCGCCGCCGAGGCCCCGAAGCGGGATCGGGTTGTCGCTGCCGCTGAACCGCTCGCGGGCAGCGTCGAGGATGTCCGCCGGGATGTGCGCTCCGGCAGCGCGGGACGGGACCACCGACTCGAGGCGGCGCGGGGCGACGTCGAGGAGTCCGACGAGGACGACGGCAAGTAGTTTCCACTCCGTTCCGGGGTCCTGGCGGCTTCCTACGCTGATCCTGTGCACGCTCGCCTCGGCCCCGTCTTCGTCCTCGCCGTCGTCGCCGCGCTCCTCGCCGGCTGTGCGCCGGCGAGCGGTCCCGTGCCAGGAGGCGGATCCGGCGGGGCGGCGCTGCCGGACAACCCCGGCATCGGCAGCTCGGACGGCTGCCTCCTGGACGAGGTCGACGGTGTGCTGCAGCTCGACGCGGTCTGCCATGACGAGGATGCCGAACCCCTCGACGATGCCGCTGTCGCGGCGGAGGAGGGCAACGGGTGGGGCGGGTCGAGCGGCATCACGATCCATGCGGCCTTCGATTGGGCCGTCGAAGCCCGGGTGCGCCGGATCTCCCTGCTGGAGAGCTCGTGCCGCGTGTTCCGGTTCGACCCCGCCGTGGGTCGCGACGGCGCGGGTGTGGTGTCCGGCACGATCGAGATCGAGGTCGATGCGGCATGCCGAGGGGTGACGGCGTTCGTCGCGGACGTCCGGGAGTGGGACGGCTCTTCGTACAGCTGGGTCGTCATCCTGGAGATCCAGCCGCCGAACGTCACCCTCGTCTGCGGCTCGTCCACGCAGTCAGGAGGCTGTCTGATGGAGACGGCCGCCGACCAGGGACCGTCCGGCGATCTCGAGCATCGATACGAGCTCACGACGACGATCAGCCCCTACTGGGGGCCGCGTTCCGATCAGGCCGGATGAACACGCGGAGCGAGCCGGCGGCGTAGGCTCGCCGCGTGAGCTTCCTGCCCGAGCCGGACCCCGATCATCTGACGGCGGAGCAGCAGGCGGCGTGGGACGCGTTCGTCGCCCGGCACCCCGGCCGCCTGACGAACCAGAAGGCCGTCATGCTCGGCCACCTGCCCACCTTCGAGGTGTACATGGGCTGGTATCCGCTCTTCGACGAGCTCGCCGCCGAGATTGGGGAGCGGCCGGTGCACCTCTTCGCCCACGCGATCTCGGATGCGAACGAGTGCCTCATCTGCAGCGTGTTCTTCCGCCGGATCCTGATCGACGGCGGCGACGATCCGGACGAGCCGCGGACGACCCCGCTCGAGGACGTGCTCCTCGAGTTCGGGCGGGCCTGCGTGCGGACGCCCGCCGCGATCCCCGCCGAGCTGTACGCGCGCGTCGAGGAGCACGTGCCATCGGCGCAGGCGCGGCTCAAGCTCGTGTCCTTCGCGGGCCAGATGGCCGCGACGAACCTCTTCAACTCGGTCGGCAAGGTCCCGCTCGACGAGGTGCTCTACGGCTACCGGAAGGCAGGCGACGCCCGTGTCCGCTGACGCTTCGTCTCGGCCTCTGGCCTCGCTCGGCGACCGGCTGGACGGCCGCGTCGCCTTCATCACCGGCGCCGCGCACGGCCAGGGCCGGGCGATGGCGCTCAAGCTCGCCGCGCTCGGCGCCGACGTGGCCGCCTTCGACGTCGCGAGGAAGATCGAGTACCCCGCCTACGGCCAGGGCTCCTCGGCCGAGCTCGACTCGCTCGTCGCCGAGATCGGGGCGCTCGGCCGCCGCGCGCTCGCGCTGACGGGCGACGTCCGCGACGTCGCCGCGGTGAACGACGCGGTCGCCGCGACGGTCGACGTGCTCGGCGGCATCGACATCCTGATCAACAACGCCGGCATCGTCGCCTACGCCGAGGCCGATGCGATGACCGACGAGGAGTGGGCGGTGATGATCGGGATCAACCTGACCGGTCCGTTCCAGGTCGGCCGCGCCGCGATCCCGCATCTCAAGCGCTCGGCTGCCGAGCATTCCAGGCACGCCGTCATCGTGAACAACTCGAGCGTCATGGGGCTGCGCGGCGGCAACCGCCTCTCGCACTACGTCGCCTCGAAGCACGGCCTCACCGGGCTCACGAAGGCCTGGGCGATCGAGCTCGCCCCCTTCGGCATCCGCGTCGTGAGCATCCATCCGACCGGGGTGAACACGCCCATGAACGACGGGCTCGCCGCCCTCGAGGGCGCGACGCCGCAGGAGATCGCGGAGCGCTCCGCGGGGAACCTGCTGCCCGGCGTCCCGTGGATCGAGACGGAGGACGTCGCCGAGCTGGTCGCGTACCTCGTCTCGGACCGGGCGAGGTACGCGACCGGCGCGCAGTTCGTGCTCGACGCTGGGCTGCTCACGCGCTGAGCGCGTTCTCCCGCTCGTCCGCGTCCGCAGCACCCGCGGGGCGGGCGGCCGGCGCATCGAGACCCCGGTCCGCCCCGCCCGCGAACCGCCCCGACCGCCCGGCCGGGAGGAGCGTCGCGAGCAGCGCGCCGACCGCGAGCACCGCCGCGCCGACGAGGATCGCCGGGCGCGCGGCCTCGACGTAGCCGGTCGGGGTGAGCTCGCCGCCCGCCGCGGTGAAGACGGCGGTGAGCACCGCGATGCCGAGCGCGACGCCGATCTCGCGGAGCGTGGAGTTCGTCCCGGACGCCTTCGCCGCGTCCTCGCCGCGGATGTTCGCGAGCACCGCGGTCGACGACGGCGCGAAGGTGAGGCCCATGCCGACACCGGCCGCGATGAACGCGGGCAGCATCTGCGGATACGTCGTGTCCTGGCCGGTGACGATCGCGAGCCAGACGAGCCCGACGGCCTGCAGCACGAGGCCGGCGACGAGCAGCGCGCGGGTGCCGACGCGGGGGGCGAACACGCCGGCGAGCGGCGCGACGACCATGGGCGCGAGCGTCCACGGCATCGTCATGACGGCCGCCTCGAGCGGCGAGCGGCCCTGCACGATCTGCAGGTACTGGATGAGGATGAACACCGCGCCGAACATGCCGAAGCTGAAGCCGAAGCCGACCGCGTTCGCGATGGAGAAGCTGCGGTCGCGGAAGAGGCGCAGCGGCAGCAGCGGCTCGGGGGCACGGCGCTCCCAGAGCAGGAAGCCGGTCAGCAGCGCGGCGCCGAGCACGAGCGAGCCGAGCACCTCGAGGGAGTCCCAGCCCGCGTCGTTCCCGCGGACGATGCCGAAGACGACGGCGAGCACGCCGATGCCGGAGAGCGCGAGGCCGAGGAAGTCGAGGCGGGCGCGCCGCCCGAAGCCGTTGCCGAGGGCGGCGAGCACGATCGGGATGGCGATGATCGCGACGGGGACGTTGATCCAGAAGATCGCCTGCCAGTTCCAGCCCTCGAGCACGGCGCCGCCGACGAGCGGGCCGACGGCGACGCCGAGGCCGGCGATGCCGCCCCAGACGCCGATGGCGAGCGGGCGGCGGCGCTGCGGGACGGCGTCGGTGAGGAGCGCGAGCGAGAGCGGCATGATCCCGGCGCCGCCGATGCCCTGGATCGCGCGGGCGACGATGAGCTGGGTCGGGTCGGTGCTGAGCGCGGCGCCGATGGAGGCGAGGGTGAACACGCCGATCCCGGCGAGGAACACGCTCCGGCGGCCGAAGCGGTCGCCGAGGGCGACGGCCATGAGGATGAAGGCGGCGAAGGCGAGCGTGTAGGCGTTGACGAACCACTGCAGCTCCTCGATGGAGGCGCCGAGCTCCTCGCGGATGACGGGGAGCGCGTTCGTCATGACGAGGTTGTCGAGCGTCGCCATGAACATGGGCAGGCCCGTCGCGACGAGGACGAGGGCGAGGGGGGAGCGGCGCGCGGGGCTCGCCGTGGCGCTGGTCATGCGGGTCTCCTAAGGGCGTTCCAGTGGTAATCGACTGATTACTTGAGAAGCTAAGGTATCGCCCGATAACATGTCAAGCGTGAACGAGCAGGCGCCGGCCACCCGGATGAAGGCCGAGGACCGGCGGGAGCTCGTGCTCGCCGCCGCGACCGCCGTCTTCGGCGAGCGCGGCTACTTCGGCGCCACGACCGACGCCGTCGCGAAGGCCGCCGGGGTCAGCCAGCCGTACGTCGTGCGGATGTTCGGGACGAAGGAGGCGCTCTTCCTCGCGGTCCTCACGCGCGCGCTCGACCGGCTGCTCGGCGCGTTCCGGGTGGCGCTCGCCGGCGACGGGCCGGCGCATCCGGACGGCTCCGCGGCCCCGCACCGCGGGCTCGGCGCCGCGTACGCGGAGCTGCTCGCCGACCGCGGCCTGCTGCTCAGCCTCATGCACGGCTTCATCCTCGGCAGCGACACCGAGATCGGCGCCTGCGCGCGCGCCGGCTTCCTGCAGGTCTACCGGTTCCTGCGCGAGGACGCCGGCTTCTCCGCGGACGAGGTGCACGAGTTCCTCGCCGAGGGCATGCTGCTGAACACGCTCGTCGGCATCCGGATGGCCGTCGACTACGACACCGATCCGGCCGCGCGGGAGCTGCTCGACACGGCGCTGCCGACGAAGGCCGAGTTCCTGCTCGCGCTGGAGGGCCAGCGGAAGCCGCAGGCCTGATCGTCGCAGGCCATTGCCCGATCCTGCTCATTCCAGCAGGAACGGGTTGTAGCCCTGAGCGTCCCCTGCTTGACTCCGGGCATGTTCCAGCGCGAAGCCGGCCGATCGGGCGGCGTGATCGTGAGCCGTGAAGGCCACCGGGTGACGACGCTCGAGCTGTTCTTCGACCTCGCCTACGTGTTCGCGTTCACGCAGCTCAGCCGGCTCATGGCGCAGCAGCACGACGCGACGGGGGTCGTGCAGGCGCTCGTCGTCCTCGCGCTGCTGTGGTGGTCGTGGACCGCCTACGGCTGGCTCGCGAACCTCGCCCATGCCGACCGCGGGATCGTCCGCGTCGCGATGATCGTCGGGATGACCGCGAGCTTCGTCTGCGGCCTCGTCGTCCTCGAGGCGTATCAGGACCGCGAGGGCGGGCTGTACGCGCCGATGGTGTTCGTCGGCGCCTATCTCGTCGCGCGACTCGTGCACGCGGGCGTGTTCATCGCCCTGACCGGACCCGGTCTGCGGCGCCGGACGATCATCACCATGGCCCTCTCGGTGGTCCCGACCGGCGCGCTGCTCGTCGCCGGCGCCCTGCTCGGATCCCCGTGGCAGCTCTGGCTGACGCTCGCGGCCGTCGCGATCGAGCCGCTCGTGGCGTACCGCTCGAGCGTCGGCGTGGACTGGCCGGTGCGCTCCACCGCCCACTTCACCGAGCGGCACGGCCTCGTCGTCATCCTCGCCCTCGGCGAGTCGATCCTCTCGACGGGCGTCGGCGTCCTCGCCGAGCCGGTCAGCACGCCGATCCTCGCTGGCGCCGTCCTCGCCATGCTCGTCTGCGTCGCCATGTGGTGGGCCTACTTCGCCCGGCTCACGGGGCTCGCAGAGGACGCCCTCGCCGCCCTGCCCGCCGCTCGCCGAGCGCGGGCGGCGGCCGACGGCTACACCTATCTGCACCTCGCGCTCGTCGCGGGCGTCGTCGTCGCGGCGCTCGGGCTCGAGGCGGCGATGGCGCACATCGCCGAGCCGGAGGCGTTCGGAACGTCCGGGGCGGCGGCCCTCGGCGGCGGCGTCGCCTGCTACCTCGCGGGCACGGCCGGCTTCGCCCGCCGCATCCTCGGCGCGTGGCCGGTGCTGCGGCTCGTCGCGGCGGGCGCGCTCATCGCCGGGATCCCGCTGCTCGCCCTCCTCGCGCCGATCCTCGCGCTCACGGCGGTCGCGGGCCTGCTCGGGGTGCTCCTCGTCGCCGAGGCGCTCGCCGTCCGGCGGCCCGCCTACGGCAGGGCGTAGGCGGCGGGGGCGCCGACGGCCGACGAC
>JAGIAU010000070.1 GCA_017744755.1 Microbacteriaceae bacterium | reverse complement strand
GCGCTGACGCGCGCGCTCGTGTCGGCCGGCGTCACGGCGATCGTCGTGACGCTTCGGCCCCAGACGTCGTCGATCTCGCGCAGGCGGAAGAGGTTCGTGTCGAGGACGGTGACGGCGGCGCCGAGGCCGACGGCGACGTTCATCGCGTTCGTGCCGGCGACGCCCGCGCCGATGATGACGATCTCCGCGGGGTGGGTGCCTGGGACGCCGGGGACGAGGAGGCCGGGGCCGCCGAGCGGCTTCAGCATGGCGTTCGCGCCGACGATGGGGGCGAGCCGGCCGGCGACCTCGCTCATCGGGGCGAGCAGCGGCAGCGCGCGGTTCGGCAGCTGCACGGTCTCGTAGGCGATCGCCGTGACGCCGGCCGACACGAGCGCGCGCGTCAGCGCCGGCTCGGCAGCGAGGTGCAGATAGGTGAAGAGGACGAGTCCGTCGCGGAAGTGGACGTGCTCCGAGGCGATCGGCTCCTTGACCTTGAGCACGAGGTCGGCGGCCCAGGCCTCGGCGGCGCTCCCCGCGATCGCCGCGCCCGCCGCCTCGTATGCCGAGTCGGGAATGTTCGAGCCCAGGCCGGCGCCGCGCTCGATCAGCACCTCATGGCCGGCCGCCGCGAGGTCGTGCGCGCCGGACGGCGTCAGCGCGACGCGGTACTCGTTGTCCTTGATCTCCCTCGGCACTCCGATGCGCATGCGGTCAGCGTACTCTCGGGCCGCTCCCGGGCCGGAGGATTCGTGCGGAAGGCGCAACCGCGCGTTCACCCTGTGTGAAACGTTTGTTACGGAACGATCCCGACCCGCGTCCCGGGTCGTCGCGGCGGGCCGTATGTGCGACGATGCATCTGGCCCGAAAGGCTGTGATACCTGCAACTCCAACCGGCTACGCCGCTGTCACCGAGGGACTGATACCGATGGCCCGTCCGCTGCCCGAAGACCCGATGCTCCGCCAGCTCGTGCTGCGAGCGCGTGCCGCCCAGTTCAACCGCCGCCGATTCCTGCAGGGCGTCGGCGTGACCGCCGCGGGCGCGGGCGCGCTCAGCCTCGCCGCCTGCGCGCCGGCCGACGAGCTCGTCTGGGCCAACTGGGACGGCTACATGGACACGGACGACGACGGGAACCACCCGACGCTGCAGGCGTTCACGGACGCGACCGGCATCAAGGTGAACTACCGAGTCGACGTCGACGACAACGACACGTTCTACGCGGCCATCAAGGACCAGCTCGCGCTCGGCCAGTTCACCGGCTACGACACCGCGTGTCTCACCGACTGGATGGTCGGCCAGCTCATCGACTCCGGCTACCTGCTCGAGCTCGACGCGGCGAACATCCCGAACAAGAAGAACCTGAACCCGGCGCTCATGGGCGTCGACTACGACCCGGAGCGCAAGTACTCGCTCACCTGGCAGTCCGGCTTCGCCGGCCTCGTCTACGACAAGTCGGTCATCCCCGACGGCATCTCGAGCGTCGAGGAGCTGTGGGACCCGTCGTTCAAGGGCAAGGTCGTCGTCCTCTCGGAGATGCGCGACACCCTCGGCGTCGTCATGTCCTCCCAGGGCGTCGACATCTCCGGCGACTGGGGCTCCGACGACTTCTACGCGGCGCTCGACGTCATCGAGAAGCAGATCCAGGACGGCCAGATCGGCGCCGTCAAGGGCAACTCGTACACCGACGACCTGCTGAACGGCGACGCCGTCGTCGGCATCGTCTGGTCCGGCGACGTCAACTCGATCCTCAACTACGAGCTCGAGGCGGCCGGCGAGGAGGCGCGCTTCGAGTTCGTGCTCCCCGAGACCGGCGGAACGCTCTGGTCGGACAACTTCGTCTCGCTCAAGGGCTCCACGCGCAACGAGCAGACCGCGAAGCTCATCAACCACTACTACGACCCGGCGATCGCCGCCGAGCTCGCCGCGTGGGTCACCTACATCACGCCGGTCGTCGGCGCGCAGGAGGCCATGGCCGACATCGCGCCCGAGCTGGTGGACAACCCCTTCATCTTCCCGACCGAGGAGTACCTCTCGAACGTGAAGATGTTCCGGACCCTCACCCCCGCCGAGTCCAAGGAGTTCTCCGAGGCCTGGGTGGCGGTGAACGTGGGCGCCTGATGGTCTCGGGCGGCGCGTTCGCGGAGGCGGGGGCCGATCTGGAGCTGCGGGAGATCCACAAGCGGTTTCCCGGGTTCACCGCGATCGAGTCGCTCGACCTGACGATCCCGGCCGGATCGTTCTTCGCCCTGCTCGGCCCGTCCGGCTGCGGCAAGACGACGACGCTGCGCCTCGTCGCCGGGCTCGAGCAGCCGACGAGCGGGCAGATCCTCATCGGCGGCAAGGACGTGACGAACGTCAAGCCGTACAGGCGGCCGGTGAACACGGTCTTCCAGTCGTACGCGCTCTTCCCGCACATGACGGTCCTGGAGAACGTCGCCTTCGGCCTGAAGCGCCGTCGCATCGCCGACCCGACGCGCAAGGCGCATGAGGCGCTCGAGCTCGTCGAGCTCGACCACCTCGCGCAGCGGAAGCCCCAGCAGCTCTCCGGCGGACAGCAGCAGCGCGTCGCGCTCGCCCGCGCCGTCGTCAACCGGCCAGCGCTGCTGCTCCTCGACGAGCCGCTCGGCGCGCTCGACCTGAAGCTCCGTCGTCAGATGCAGCTCGAGCTGAAGAACATCCAGCAGGAGGTCGGGCTCACCTTCCTCCACGTGACGCACGACCAGGAGGAGGCCATGACGATGGCCGACACGGTCGCCGTCATGAACAAGGGCGAGATCGAGCAGATGGGCTCGCCCGAGGAGCTCTACGAGCTGCCGAAGACGGTCTTCGTCGCGAACTTCCTCGGCCAGTCGAACCTCTTCACGGGCGACGTGCGCGGCGACAACGGCGACACGATCGTCGTCGAGGTCGCCGGCGTCCCCGTCGCGGTGCCGAAGGCCCGCGCGCAGCGCCACCGCGGACTCGTCACGATCGGCGTCCGCCCGGAGAAGCTCCTGCTGCACCCGAGCCGGCCCGAGCCGGCCGCGGGCGTCAACGTCCTCGGTCCCGGCCGCGTCATCGACGTGTCGTTCACGGGCGTCAGCACGCAGTACACGGTCGCGGTGCCCGGCATCGGCGAGGTCATCGTCTTCGCGCAGAACATGGTCTTCGGCCCCGTGGTGCAGGCGGGCGCCGAGGTGTGGGTGTCCTGGCGCGTCGAGCACGGCTTCGGCCTCGCGGACGAGCTCCCGGACGACGGGGACCGCTTCATCGACGACACCACGACTGGTGGGATCGCCCAGCAGACGAAGGAAGAACTCCTCGAAGAGCTCGAGGAGGGCTGATGGCCTTCGCGGCATTCGGCGGCGGCGGGGCCGCCGCGGCGACCGCCAACGAGCCCGTCCATCTGCGCGGCGGCTGGGTCGCGGTCGGACTCCTCGCGCCGGGCCTCGCCTATCTGCTGCTGTTCTTCCTCGCGCCGCTCGTCTCGCTGCTCATGACCTCGCTGCAGGTGGCGCCGGAGGGCGCGGGCAAGGGCGAGTACGTTCCCGGATTCGAGTGGTCGAACTACGCGACCGCCATCTCCACCTACTGGCCGCACATCCTGCGCTCCTTCGGCTACGCGCTCACGGCGACCGTCGCGGCGCTGCTCGTCGGCTATCCGATCGCCTACTTCATCGGCGTGACGGCGCGGAAGTGGCCCCTCGTGCAGGCGCTCGCGCTGACCCTCGTCATCGCGCCGTTCTTCATCTCCTTCCTGCTGCGCACGCTCGCGTGGAAGCAGATCCTCGGCGACAACGGCTGGATCGCGCAGACCCTGCACTCGCTCGGCTGGCTGCCGAGCGATCAGAACATCGTCGGCACGGACTTCTCCGTCATCTTCGGCCTCACCTACAACTTCATCCCGTTCATGGTGCTGCCGATCTACACCTCGCTCGAGCGGCTCGACCGCCGCTACCTCGAGGCGGGGAACGACCTCTACGCGAGGCCGTCGACGACGTTCTGGCGCGTCACGCTGCCGCTGTCGCTGCCGGGCGTCGTCTCGGGCACGCTGCTGACCTTCATCCCGGCGGCCGGCGACTACATCAACGCCTCGCAGATCTACCTCGGCAGCATCAACACGGCGATGGTCGGCAACGTCATCGACCGGACGTTCCTGGAGAGCCAGGAGTATCCGATCGCCGCGGCCCTCTCGGTGCTGCTGATGGGCATCATCCTCGTCATCGTCGCGATCTACGTGAAGCGCAGCGGGACGGAGGACCTCGGATGAGGCTCTCGCTCGGCAAGTGGCTGCTGCCGCTCTACGTCGTGATCGCGTTCGCCCTGCTGCTCACGCCGATCGTGCACGTCATCATCTACAGCTTCAACGACTCCCGGCGGAACAACTCCATCTGGGCCGGCTGGACCTTCGACAAGTGGCTGAACGTCTGCGATCAGCAGGGCGTCTGCGAGGCCTTCGGCACGAGCGTCGCGATCGGCCTCGTCGCGACGCTCATCGCGACGATCCTCGGCACGCTGCTCGCCATCGCCGTCGGCCGCTACCGCTTCCGCGGCCGCGGCTCGACGAACCTGCTGCTCTTCCTCCCGATGGCGACGCCCGAGGTCGTGCTCGGCGCGGGCCTCGCGGCGCAGTTCCTCTCGGTGGGCGTCTCGAAGGGCTTCTGGACCGTCGTCATCGTCCACGCGCTCTTCTGCCTGTCCTTCGTCGTCGTCACGGTGAAGGCGCGCGTCGCCTCGCTCGACCCGGCGCTCGAGGAGGCCGGCCGCGACCTGTACGGCTCGGCGATGCAGGTGTTCTGGCGGGTGACGCTGCCACTGCTGACCCCCGGCATCGTCGCCGCGGCGCTGCTGTCCTTCGCGCTCAGCTTCGACGACTTCATCATCACGAAATTCAATGCCGGCCAGGTGACTACGTTCCCGCTGTGGATCTACACGAAGAAGACGCCGCCGGCCGAGGCGAATGTCATCGCCGCCGCCATCTTCATCGTCGCGATCGTCGCGGTCGTCGTCGTGCAGCTCGTCGCGGCGGCGCGGCGCAAGCGGCTCGGCATCACGCAGTGACGCGGGCCGAGCAGCACGCAGGGCGTATCGAGACGGAGAGCGAGTCCCACCCATGACCATCGACCGCGCCCGCCTGGCCGAGCTGACGGCCCGCGAGGCCGGGGTGTTCGCCGCCGCGCGCCCGCGCTCGCGCTCCGAGTGGGAGCGCGCCTCGCGGCACCTGCCCGGGGGCGTTCCGATGCTCTGGATGCGCAAGTGGCCCGGCCCCTGGCCCGTCTACGTCGCCTCCGGCTGGGGCTCGCACTTCCTCTGCGTCGACGGCATCGACCACGTCGACTTCTGCCTCGGCGACACGGGCGCGATGAGCGGGCACGCGCCCGCCGCCGCCGTCGCGGCGATCGCGGCGCAGCTCGAGCACGGGTCGACGTTCATGCTGCCGACGCGCCGCGCCTCGCAGGCCGGCGACCTGCTCGCCGAGCGCTTCGGGCTGCCGGAGTGGCAGTTCACGCTGTCGGCGACCGACGCGAACCGCACGCTCATCCGCTACGCCCGCCAGGTCACCGGCAGGCGGAAGATCCTCATCCACGACCACAGCTACCACGGCACGGTCGACGAGACGTTCGCGTCCCTCGCCCCGGACGGCGAGGTCGTGCCGCGACGCGGCTCGATCGGCGCGCCGGTGCCGGTGTCGGAGACGACCGCCGTCGTGCAATTCAACGACGTCCCGGCGCTCGGCCGCGCGCTCGCGACGGGCGAGATCGCCGCGGTGCTCATCGAGCCCGCGATGACGAACGTCGGCATCGTCCTGCCGGACCCCGGCTACCTCGATGCCGTCCGCGCGCTGTGCACCCGCTACGGCGCGATCCTCGTCCACGACGAGACGCACACGCTGTCGGCCGGCCCCGGCGGCATGACGCGCGAGCTGGGCCTCGAGCCGGACGCGATCGTGCTCGGCAAGACGATCGCCGGCGGGGTGCCGGCGGGCGTGTTCGGCATGTCCGCCGCCTTCGGCGACCGGGTCCGGGCCTCCGTCCGGCTCGAGGACATCGACGTCGGCGGAGTCGGCGGCACGCTCGCGGGGAACGCCCTCTCGATCGCGGGCGTCGTCGCGACGCTCGGCGAGGTGCTGGTGCCCGCGGCGTGGGAGCCGATGGTGGCGCGGGCGACGGAGTGGACCGCGGGCGTTCAGTCGGTCATCGACGAGTTCCAGGCGCCCTGGCAGGTCACGCAGCTCGGCGCGCGCGGCGAGTACTCGTTCCGCCCGACGGCGCCGCGGCACGGCGCCGAGGCGGCGGCCGCGGACGACTTCGAGCTGCAGCAGTTCCTGCATCTGCACGCGTTGAACCGCGGCATCCTCATGACGCCGTTCCACAACATGGCGCTCATGAGCCCGGCCACGACCTCCGAGGACGTGGCGCGGCACACCGAGCACTTCCGCGAGGCCGTCGGCGCCCTCTTCGCGTGAGGTCGCCGAGCGGCGGTAGCGTGGCGGCATGCCCTACGCCGCGGTAGCGGTCGCCTACGGCGGCCCGGAGCACATCGAGCTGATCGACATCCCGAGCCGGGCGCCCGGCGCCGGCGAGGTGCGGATCGAGGTGCGCGCCTCGGGGGTGAACCCCGTCGACGCGAAGATCATGAGCGGGGCCCGCGGCGACGATCCGGCCGTGCTGCCGCTGCGCCTCGGCTTCGAGCTCGCGGGCGTCGTCGCGGAGGTCGGTCCTGCGGCCGAGGGGCAGCCCGTGCTCGGCGCGGACGGCGCGCCGCTCCGCGTCGGCGACGAGGTGCTCGCCTTCCGCGTGCCCGGCGCGCATGCGAGCGAGGTCACCGTCCCGGCGGGGGACGTGCTGCACAAGCCGGCGTCCGCATCCTTCGAGTCGGCGGCCGGGCTCCTGCTCGCGGGCGCCACCGCTGCGCACGCCCTGCACGTCATCGAGCTGCTCGGCGACGAGACGGTCCTCGTGCACGGCGCGGCGGGGAGCGTCGGCCGCGCGACGGTGCAGCTCGCGCGGCGCATGGGCGCGCGCGTCATCGGGACCGCGGCGGCGCGGCACCACGAGGCGCTGCGCGCGCTCGGTGCCGAGCCGCTCGTCTACGGCGCCGGGCTCGCGGAACGCGTCCGCGCGCTCGGCGGCTCGGTCGACGCCGCGGTCGACACGGTCGGCACCGCCGAGGCGCTCGCCGTGTCGCTCGAGCTCGTCGACGACCCGCATCGGATCGTCACGATCGCGAACGGCCCCGCCGTCGAGGCGGCGGGCGGCCAGGCGATCGGCGGCGCCATGGGCACGGCGTACCGCGACGGGATCCGCGCCGAGCTCGTGCGCCTGCTCGGCGCGGGGGAGCTGGAGATCCCGGTCGTCCGGACCTTCCCGCTGCGGGAGATCCGCGCCGCGTTCGAGTTCGTGCTCGACGGCCACGCCGGCGGCAAGGTCGTGCTGATCCCCTAGAGCGAGGCGAGGGCCTCGTCGAGGACGGCGACGGCCTCCAGGAGGAGCTCGTCGGAGGTCGCGAGGTTCGGGAGGAAGCGCAGGACGTTCCCGTCGGAGCCCGCCGAGAGCAGGACGACGCCGCGCTGCAGCGCGAAGGCGATGATCGAGCCGACCGCGGCGGCGTCGGGCTCGCCCTGCGCGTTCACCAGCTCGATCGCGAGCATCGCGCCGCGGCCGCGGACGTCGCCGACCGCCGGGTGCGCGGCCTGCAGCCGGCGGAGCTCCGGCAGCAGCAGTTCGCCGATCGCCCGCGCGCGGCCGAGCAGCCCGGCCGACTCGATCCGCTCGAAGACGGCGATCGCGGCGGCGCAGGCGACGGGGTTCCCGCCGAACGTGCCCCCGAGCCCGCCGGGGCCGGAGGCGTCCATCACGTCCGCGCGGCCCGTGACCGCCGCGAGTGGGAGGCCGCCGGCCACGCCCTTCGCCGTCGCGACGAGGTCCGGCACGACGCCCTCGTGGTCGACCGCATACCAGTATCCGGTGCGGGCGATGCCCGACTGGATCTCGTCCGCGACGAAGAGCACCCCGTTCGCACGCGCCCACTCGGCGATCGCGGCCAGGTAGCCGTCGGCCGGGACGATGAAGCCGCCCTCGCCCTGGACCGGCTCGACGACGATGCAGGCGAGGTGCTCGGCGCCGTACGTCTTCTCGAGGATCGCGATGGTCCGTGCCGCCGCCTCGGGGCCGGTCAGCCCGTCGCGGAAGGGGTACGAGCCCGGCGCCCGTACGACGTCGCTCGCGAAGGGTCCGAAACCGGCGGAGTACGGGTGGGCCTTGTACGTCATCGCCATCGTGAGATTCGTGCGGCCGTGATAGCCGTGGTCGAGGACCGCGACGCCGGGACGCCCCGTGAAGCGGCGCGCGATCTTCACCGCGTTCTCCACCGCCTCGGCGCCGGTGGAGACGATGACCGACTTCTTCGGGAAGCCGCCCGGGGTGTGCTCGGCGAGCAGCTCGGCGACGCGGACGTACGACTCGTAGGGGACCGTGGGGAACATCGTGTGCGTCAGCCGACCGAGCTCCGCGCGCGCCGCCTCGACGACCGCCTCGTCGGTGTGGCCGACCGTGACGACGCCGATGCCGGAGGTCATGTCGAGGAAGCGGTTGCCGTCGACGTCCTCGATGATCCCGCCGTGCGCGCGCGCCGCGTAGACCGGGGAGCCGAGGCTGACGCCGCGCGCGACGACCGCGGCGCGGCGCTCGGCGAGCGCGCGCGAGTTCGGTCCGGGGATCTCGGTCGCGATCAGGCGGCTCTGCGGCAGCGGGACGATGGCGGCGGTGCCGGCGACGGTGCTCATGGCGACCAGCGTAGAGGCGGACGCCGGGGCCCGAGGGCATAGCTTGGAGCCATGCTGGAGCACGACCACCACTACATCGTCCACGTCGAGTGGCAGGGGAATCTCGGCACGGGCACGAGCGGCTACCGCGACTACGCGCGCACCCATCTCGTGACCGCCGAGGGGAAGCGGCACCCGATCGAGGGCAGCAGCGACAAGACGTTCCGCGGGGAGCCGGAGCGCTGGAACCCGGAGGATCTCCTGCTCACCGCGCTCAGCCAGTGCCACATGCTCAGCTACCTGCACATGGCGACGAAGCACGGCATCGTCGTGACCGCATACGAGGACGACGCCGTCGGCACGATGCGCACCGAGGGCGAGGGCGGCCGCTTCACCTCGGTCACGCTGCGCCCGCGCGTCACGATCTCGGCCGGCGATCCCGCGGTCGCGGCGGCCGTGCACGAGGAGGCGCACGAGGTCTGCTTCATCGCGAACTCGGTGAACTTCCCGGTGCGGCACGAGCCGGTCATCGTCGTCGCGTAGGCGAGTGGGGCTCGGTCACGGATTCAGAACGTTCTCCGCGCGTTCAGGTCGGCCATAGCCGCGCCCGCTACGGTTGTCCGTCGTGCGCCGAACCCACCTGCTGATCGCCGTCCCCGCCGCCGCCGTGCTCACCGCCGCGACGCTCACCGCCTGCACGGGCACGACACCCGCCGCCGCGTGCGAGCCGACGCCCTCGGGCGC
>JAGIAU010000006.1 GCA_017744755.1 Microbacteriaceae bacterium | reverse complement strand
CGGATGCGCAGCGAGCACAGTCCCGGCCTGATGACCTGCAGCCCGGGCGCGAAGCGCTCGATCCGGTCGGCGACGGGGAGGAACTCCCGCGCGTCGCGCGCGGCGTCGTCGGCGACGATGCGCAGGGCGGGGGAGCGGGACTGCGCGTCGCGGCGCCGCATCCCGCGGCGCACGCCCTCGCGCCGGGCGGCCGGGGAGCAGGCGACGACCGCGTTCTGCGCGAGGACCGCGATCGGGGCGTCCCCGGCGACGCGCGGTCCCGCGCCCCGGAGGTAGGCCGTCACCGGCCAGTCCGGGAACCACAGCACGAGCCGCCGCTCCATCAGCCGACCGCCGCGAGCGTGGGCCGGGCCGCGGCCCGGCGGGAGCGGACGGACACCGTCATCCGCCCGCGATCGAGGTAGCCGTGGCCGTCGCCGAGCCCGGTCCAGGTCATCGACTCGACGGCGATCGCGGCCTCGGCGCCCGGCCAGTCGCCCTGCGCGAGCAGCACGGTCTCCCGCTCGCGCAGCCGGGCCGCGAGCCGGACGGCCTCCCCGTCGCGCACCCGCCCGCCCGGGCGGAGCGCGATGACGCCGATGACCTCGGCGAGCGCCGCCGTGACGCCGAGCCAGCGCTCGCCGGGGTGCGGGACGAGGACGAGCCGCTCGGGATCGATGCCGGCCTCGAGCGCGTGCTCGATGCCGAGCTCCGGCATGCCGACGACCGCGCACCACGTCCCCGCTCGCGAGGGCCCGGCGAGCATGGCGGCGAGCAACGGCATCGAGCGGTCGAGCGCGTAGGCGGCGCCGGCCTTGAGGCCTCCGCCGAGCGCGTCCGCGATCCCGGCCGGCGCGGGCAGCAGGCGGACGTCGGATCCCGTGCGCGTGGTGCGTTCGATCCGCGCGATCCGCTCGCGGAGCCGGGCGAGCTCGTCGACGCGCGTCGTCTCGCCGCCGGAGGAGTCCTCCAGCGGCGTGCGGGCGGCGAGTGCGTTCACCGGATCATGTTCGAACATACATTCGAATCATGCAAGCGACCACCGACATCGCCCGGCGATCCCGCTCAGTCCGGGCGGTCGGTCCTCAGTCCGGGCGCTCCGGGGCGATCGGATGCACGGAACGCCCGGAGTGGGGGCCTAATGACCGGCGGCGCGGTAGCGGGCGGCGAGCTCCTGGTAGCTGAACGCGTTCGTGCGGACCCGCTCGGCCATCGCGGGCTCCATCGGGCCGCGGTCCTTCGCGGGGACGCCCATCGCGACGTGGCCGGCCTCGACCGATGCGCCCTCGAGCAGCAGCGCACCGGCGGCGACGAACGCGCCCGGGCCGACGACCGAGCTGTTCAGCAGCTTCGCGCCCATGCCGATGAGACAGCCGTCGCCGACGGTCGCGCCGTGCACGATCGCGGCATGGCCGACGCCGACGTTCGCCCCGATGATCGCGGGCTTGCCCCAGTCGGTGTGCACGACGACGTTGTCCTGCAGGTTCGAGCCGGCGCCGAGCACGATCCGGTCCATGTCGCCGCGGAGGACCGCGCCGTACCAGACGGAGGCGCCGGGACCGATCTCGACGTCGCCGATGATCGTCGCGTTCGGGGCGATCCAGGCGGTCGGGTCGATGCGGGGAAGCTTGCCGTCGAACTCCACGATGAGGGCCATGCCCTCAGACTACGGCGGCCCGGCGGGTGCCCGGCGGATGTCGGAGACGCCTCAGCGGCGCGCGAGCCGCGCGGCGATCGCCGCGACGAGCCCCGCGACGACGAGCAGCGCGGGCAGCGCGAGGCCCGCGTCCGCGCCGGTCGCGGGCAGCTGCGGAGCGAGGGGTGCGGCCGGCGCCGCGGCCGTCGTCGCCGTCGCGCTCGCGGAGGCCGTGCCCGGCCACCCGGTGACCGTCACGTCGAAGGCGTACTCGGTCGCGGGGGCGAGCCCGGCGACCGTGGCGGAGTGCGCGGAGAACGTTCCATCGCCCGCGTCGGCCGGATCGCCGACGGCGGCCCAGTGGACGGTGAACGTCTCGCCGGCGCCGAGCGGGCCGTAGACCCAGCTGAGATCGACGGCGTTCGGCCCGGTCGGGGTCGCCGCGAGGCCGGTCACGGCGGCGCGGCTCACGTCGAGCACCGACTCCTTCTGGATGTTGTAGTCGGCGAGGGAGCGGCCGATCTCGAGGGCGTTCCCCGCGAAGTGCAGCGTGAGCTGATCGGCCGGCGCGCCGGACTGGTCCTGGACCTTCTGCAGCACCTGCTCGATCGTGTCGCCGGACTCGACCTCGAGCGTGAGGGTGGCGCCGTTCAGGGTGACGAAGATCTGCACCGGACGAGCCTATTGGGGGTTCTCCACAAGCCTCGGCGGCCATGTCGGCGGCGCCCGCTAGCCTGACCGCATGACCTTCGCCATCGATGCCGGAGGAGACCTGTCGGCGAGTCTCCTGAACACCGCTGCGCACGCGCGCCAGGCCGAGCAGCAGGGCGCCGACGGCGTCATCCTCACCGAGACGAAGCACGATTCGTTCGTCGCGCTGACGCTCGCGGCCGAGGCGACGGAGCGGGTCGCGTTGTTCAGCGCCATCACGGTCGCGTTCTCGCGGAACCCGATGACGGTCGCCGTCGCGGCGAACGACATCCAGGAGCTGTCCGCCGGCCGCCTCATCCTCGGCCTCGGCTCGCAGGTGCAGCCGCACATCGAGAAGCGCTTCTCGATGCCGTGGAGCGCGCCCGCGGCGCGGATGCGCGAGTTCGTCGGCGCCGTGCGGGAGATCTGGTCGTCGTTCGCCTCGGGGAACCGGCCGAGCTTCCGCGGCGAGTTCTACACGCACACGCTCATGAACCCCGTCTTCGACCCGGGCCCGAACCCCCACGGGAACCCGCCGATCTGGCTCGCGGGCGTCGGCGAGAAGATGACGGAGGTCGTGGGCGAGGTCGCCGACGGACTCGTCGCGCACCCGTTCACGACGCGGCCGTACGTCGAGCAGGTGACGCTCCCGGCGCTGCGCCACGGAGCGGAGCACGCGGGACGGGACGTCCCCGGCATCGCCTTCCCCGTCTTCGTCGCCCTCGGGCACGAGCCTGCGGAGATCATGCAGGCGGCGCTCGCGGTCGGCAAGCAGATCGCCTTCTACGGCTCGACGCCCTCCTACCTGCCGGTGCTCGAGGTGCACGGCTGGGGCGCGAAGGGCGAGCAGCTCAATGCGGCCGTCCGCCGCGGCGAGTGGGGCGAGATCGGGCGGATCATCGACGAGGAGATGCTCCGCGAGTTCGCCTGCGTCGGCACGCCGGAGCAGGTCGCCGCGCAGATCGAGGCGCGCTACGGCGACCTCGCGGAGCGCGTGACGTTCAGCGCGCCGTACGACGTGCGGCCGGAGCTCTGGGCCGAGCTGTATGCGGCGCTGCGCCGCTGAGCGCACGGCTGCTCGCAGCGAGCCGGAGCCGGGGACGGGCGCGGTCAGCGCAGGTCGATGATCCCGGTCAGGACGTCGCGTGCGACGGCGGCGGCGAAGGCGTCGTTGATCCGATCCAGCGGGAAGACCTCCGAGACGATCGGACTCGGGTCGATCCGCCCCTCGCGCAGCAGCCGGTCCCAGCGCGGGATGTCGCGGTGGATCGCGCCGCCGCCCGTCTGCGAGGACATGACCCGCTTCGCCCGGATGGCGAAGTCGAGCACGTTCAGCTCGACCGTGTCGCCCCTGGCGCGCATGCCGGTCGCGACCGTCGTGCCGCCGTTGCGCGACATGGCGAAGGCCTGCGCCATCGCCGCGCCGGTGCCGACGGCCTCGAAGGAGTAGTCGACGCCGCGGCCCCGATCCGTGAGCGCCTTGACCTGCGCGACGGGGTCGCCGTCGGCGGGGTCGACGATGTCGGTCGCGCCGAGGCCGGCCGCGATCGCGCGGCGCCTCGGATCCGGCTCGACGACGATGATCCGGCTCGCGTTCGCCAGCCTCGCGCCCTGCAGCATCCAGAGGCCGAGGTGACCGGCGCCGTTGATGGCGACGGTCGCGCCGGTCTGCACCTCCGCGACGGAGAGCACCGCGCCGAGCCCGCTCGAGATCCCGCAGCCGAACAGCGCGGCCTGCACGGGGTCGAGCTCCGGCGAGAGCCGCACGACGGTGCCCTCCCGGTAGACGTTCCACTGCAGGTAGGCGCCGATGCCGCCCTCGACGACGACCTCCCGGCCGTCGGGCAGCGTGCCGATCGGCCGCGGCCCCTGCTCGAACACCTCGGCGCAGGCGCCCGGCGTGCCCTTCAGGCAGAAGTCGCAGACGCCGCACTCGGTCGTGCCCGTGATGGAGACCCGGTCGCCCACCGCGAGCGTTCTGACCCCCGGTCCCACCTCGTGGACGATCCCGGTCGCGGCGTGGCCCGTGACGAAGGGCGGGATCGAGCGGGTCGACCCGTTCGAGGCGTAGACGTCGGTGATGCACACCGCCGCGTACTCGAGGCGGACGAGCACCTCGCCGGCGCGGACCTCGCGGAGCGCGATCTCCGTGATCTCGAGAGGCTCGCCGAACGCGGTGACGACGGCCGCCCGGTTCCTCGCGTCCGTGCCCGTCAATGCGACCTCCGGTGCCAGCCGAGCACCCGGCGCTCGACGCCCTCGACCGCCAGGTTGAGCAGGAGGCCGAAGACCGACAGCACGAGCAGCCAGGACCACATCGCCGGGAGGTTGAAGCTCGTGGCGGTCGCCCGGATCTGGAAGCCGATCCCGTTGTCGGCGACGAAGAACTCCGAGACGATCGCGAGGATGGTCGCGCCGATCGTGCCGATCCGCAGGCCCGCGTAGATCTGCGGCAGGGCGGCCGGGAGCACGATCCGGAACACGACGGCGGCCCGCGACAGCCGGAAGGAGCGGCCCATCATGAGGAGCGACGGGTCCACCGCGCCGACGCCGTTCGCCGTGTTGATGAGCACGTAGAGCGAGAGCGAGTAGGCGATGAACGCGACGCGCATCGCGTCGCTGCCGCCGAGGAACAGGATGAAGATCGGCAGCACCGCGGTCGCCGGGATCGCCCGGAGGAACTCGAAGACCCAGCTCGTCGAGTACCGGAACACGCGGGAGAGCCCCATGCAGGTGCCGAGGAACACGCCCCACGCGGCGCCGAGCACGAAGCCGAGCAGGGCGCGTCCGATGGTCGGCAGCGCCTGGCCGAGCCACGCCTTGTCCGGGGACAGGTACGCGCCGCCGGTGAAGAAGAGCCTGCCGGCGTACTCGCCGATCTTCTGCGGCGTCGGGATGAACGGATTCGGCATGATGCTGCCGGCGATCTGCCATGCGAGGAGCAGGACGATCGGCAGCGCGACGCTCATCGCGATCCGGGAGAGCCACCAGCCGACGCCCCGGCGGGGCCGGATCGCGGCGCGGATCGCGGTCGTCTCGGTCACGGCCATCGTTCAGCCCTCCCTCGTCGTCGTGGACCAGGCGAAGAAACGGCGCTCGACGGCGGCGAGCGCGATGTTGACGAGCAGCCCGAGCACGCCGGCGACGATGATCGCCGAGTAGGCGGCGAGCACGTCGTTCTGCCCGGCCCGCGCCTGGGCGATCATGCCGCCGACGCCGACCGAGCCGCCGAGCAGCAGCTCGAGGGTGATGACGACGATGAGCGAGACGGTCGCGGAGATCCGCACGCCGGCCCAGATCATGGGCAGCGCCGCGGGCAGCACCACCCGGCGGATCACCGCGAAGCGCTTCAGGCCGAAGGTCCGGGCCATGTCCTTCGTCAGCGGATCCACGTTGCGCACCCCGTAGAGCGCGTTGAACAGGATCGCCCACACGCTCGCGAACACGACCAGGATCGTCTTCATCCCGAGGCCCGTCCCGAAGATGATGATCATGACCGGGATGAGCGCGGTCGCCGGGATGGGGCGCAGCAGCTCCACCGTGGTGCGCGAGGAGCGGTAGGTGAGCTCGGAGAGCCCGAAGAGCACCCCGAGTGCGACGCCGATGACGGTGGCGATCACGATGCCGAGCAGGAAGGCCGCGATCGTCTCCCAGAGGGCCGCGTAGAACGCCGGCTCGCCGAAGAGCCGGACGAACCGCACGAGCACCTCGCCGAAGACCGGCAGCGTGTCGTGGTCGGTGTAGAGCACCGTCGTCACGAACTGCACGATCGCGCAGAAGACGAGGATGCCGCCGAGCCCGAGGGAGACCCGCTCCCACGTGCGCCAGCGATGGGGGCCCCGGCGGCGGCGTGCCGCCGGGCGCGGCGATGCGCCGCCGGCCGGAGCCGGCGACGCACCGTCGTGTCGACGCTCGGTGATGAGACTCATCGTTCCCGTTCGCTCAGCAGTTCTTCGGGAAGGGGACCACGAGCGCGGTGACGTCGAACTCGGGGGAGCCGTTGGCCGCGACCTCGTCGTCCCAGTCCGCCTGGACCGACGCCGGGTCGAGCGGGCCGGTGACGAAGTTCGGCTGGATCTGGCCGGCGATCTGCGCGTCGCTCCATCCGAGCACGTCCTTCTCGTAGCCCTCGATGCCCGCGGGGTCGTGCCCGATCTCGCCGCCGGCCGCCATGGCGCACTGGAAGGCCGCGATGGCGTTCGGGTGGGCGAGGTAGAACGCCTTCGTCGCCATCCAGACGTTGAAGGGGCGCCCCTCGAACTCGCCGCCGCTGAGGTCGAAGACCTCGACGGCGCCGACCTTCTTGACGCCGGGGATGCCGTAGGCGGCGACGTCGGCGGCGTCGATCGTGCCGTTCTGCAGCTGGCCCGGCATGTCCGCGAAGGTGCTCGCGACGATCTTCATGCTGTCGGGGTCGCCGCCGGCCGCCGCGATGGCGAGCTTGACGCGGTTCTGGTCGATGCCGGTGAGCGCGGTGAACGCGACCGTCTTGCCGGCCAGGTCCGCCGCCGACTCGATCCCGGACTCGGGCAGCGCGTAGATGGCCTCCTCGCCCGGGGACGAGAGGTAGTTCCCGGCGACGATGAGCGTGTCCGAGCCGCCGAGCGTGAGCTGCGCGGCCCCGTAGGGGGAGCCGGGGACGAGGTCGATCGCGCCGGAGGCGAGCTGGGCGCGGCCGACGGTCGCGTCGGTCATCCAGTCGGACTCGAGCGTGATGCCGTACTCCTCGGCCGTGGGGGCGCCGAGGAACCACTGGCCGCTGATCGGGCCCTGCCAGAGGGCGCCCCGGAGGACGTCGACCTCCGGCTTGGACGGGTCGGCGGAGGCCGCCGCGGCCGCGACGGCCGGGTCGAGCCCGCCGGTCTCGGGCGCGGTCTCGCCGCCCGTGGTCCCGGTCGGCGCGGGAGCGTCGCCGGAGGCGGTGCAGGCCGCGAGGGTCAGCGCCGCGAACGCGGCGGTCCCGACGGCCATCAGGCGCAGCGAACGCATGCGCTGGGAGGTGCTGCTGGGGGTAGACACTTCTTGGTCGCCTCTCCTTTGAGGTTTGGGGTACGGGTGCCCGTACGGTGCTCGACGGTAGTCAGCGTCGTTTCCACGGGACATGCGTTGAACTACGCGCATTGGCCCGTGGGAGCCTCATCCGGCGGCGTCCGCCGCGACGGCCGGCTGGGCGCCGTGGATGAGCCGGGCGACCTGCCCGCGGAGATGGACGAACTCGGCGAGCTCCTTTGTCCGGATCTGGTCGCGCGGGCTGGGCAGCGGGACGGGGATGTCCTCGACGATCCGCGACGGCGGCTTCGAGAGCACGAGCACGCGGTCGGCGAGGTACACGCTCTCGTCGACGTCGTGCGTGACGAAGAGGATCGTGACGTCGGACTGCTCCCGCACCCGCAGCACGAGATCCTCGAGGCCCTCGCGGGTCTGCGCGTCGACGGAGGCGAAGGGCTCGTCCATGAGCAGCAGGCTCGGCCGGTAGGCGAGCGCGCGCGCGATCGCGACGCGCTGCTGCATGCCGCCGGAGAGCTGCCACGGGTACTTGTGCTCGTGGCCGGTGAGACCGACCAGGTCGATGCTCTGCTGCACGAGCGCCCGGCGCTCCTCCTTGCCCCGGCGGTCGCCGCGCAGCGGGAACTGGACGTTCTTCCCGACCGTGAGCCACGGCAGCAGGGAGCGGCTGTAGTCCTGGAAGACCATCGCCATGCCCTCCGGCACGGCGTCGACCACCTTCCCGGACAGCGAGACGGTGCCCTCGGTCGGGGCGAGCAGGCCGGCGAGGATCCGCAGCAGCGTCGTCTTCCCGGCGCCGGATGGGCCGACGATGGAGACGAACTCGCCGGAGCGCACCGAGAACGACAGCCCGTCGATCGCGCGGTGCGCGGTCGGGCCGGTGCCGTAGGTGTGCCCCACCTGGTCGACGACGAGCAGATCGTCGGAGGATCGTGCGGAATCGGTCATGTGTGCTGCTCCCTTGCTGCGCGGATGCGCTGGTCGAGGTGGTCGGGATGGTGCGCGCCTCAGCGCGCGGTGTGGCCGCCGTCGATCGACAGGATCTCGCCGCTGACCGCCTCGGCCCCCGCGAGCCAGACGATCGCGTCGGCGACCTCCGCCGCCGAGGACACGCGGCCGAGCGGGTTGTTCCGCCGCAGCTCGTCCCAGTCGAGTCCGGGGTCGGAGCCGGCGGCGACCGCCTTCGACATGAACTCGGTCTCGATCGCGCCCGGGGCGACGGCGTTCACCCGGATGCCGAGCGGAGCGTGTTCGATCGCGCTCTGCCTCGTGAACTGGACGATGGCGCCCTTGGTGATCGCGTAGGCGGACTGGCCGGGGGTGCCGACGAGGCCGGAGATCGAGCCGAGGTTGACGATCGCGCCGCGGGTGCGGGCGAGCGCCGGAACGGCGGCACGGGTGAACACGAAGGCGCCGACGACGTTCACCGCGAGCAGGCGCTGCAGGTCGTCGACGGAGGTGTGCTCGATCGGCTTGCGGAGGAAGAGCCCGGCGTTGTTGACGAGCAGGTCGAGGCGGCCGAACCGGGTCTCCGCCGCGGCGACCGCCTCGGCGGCGCTCGCCTCCTGCGACACGTCGGCGGTCAGCGGGACGATGCGCTCGTCCTCCGCCCACGCCGCCGGGGGCGGCGCGAGGTCGACGGCGACGACGCCGTAGCCGCGGTCGAGGAGCGCCTCGACGGTCGCCGCGCCGACGCCTCCCGTGGCGCCGGTCACAATCGCCGCGCGCGTCATCGCATCGCTCTCCATCGGTTCCGAATCCGTCCGCCCGCGCCGGCCTGGCATCGGGCGATCCGCAGGCCAGTCCAGTCTCCGGCGCGGGCGGGCGATAGCGTAACGCCACGCTATTTCCCGGCGCCGCGGGCGGGGATGGTGTGCTCATGCAGGAGCACCTCCCCGACGACTTCGACCGGCTGACGCGGGGCGCGTTCGACCTCCACGTGCACGGACAGCCGGACCTCTCCCGCGCGCTGCCGAACCGCGGCGACGACGTCGCGGTCGCACGGCTCGCGGTCGAGTACGGGCTGCGCGGCTGGGTGCTCAAGTCGCATGTCTGGCCGACGACCGACCGCGCCGCCGCCATCCAGCGGGAGTTCGACCCCGCGGCGTTCGCGGTGCTCGGCAGCATCACGCTCAATCCGCCGACCGGCGGCCTGTCGCCGGCGTCCGTGGAGCTCGCGGCGGCGCACGGCGCGCGCATGGTGTTCCTGCCGACCTGGGGCGCCGCGGCCGAGCTCGCGCGCGACGGCTACGTCTCGCGACTGCTGCGGAGCATCGTGGGCGGCTTCGACGCCTTCGCGAGCAGCGCCGCGCTCACCGTCCTGGACGGCGACGGCAGACTGACGCCCGATGCGGCGTCGATCGTCGCGATCTGCGCCGACCGCGGCCTCACGATCGGCACCGGCCACCTGTCGCTCCGCGAGTCGTCGGCCCTCGTGGAGCGCGCCGCCGAGCTCGGCGCCCGGATCGTCGTCAACCACCCGCTGCACTACGCGGAGTCGGTCGGCGACCTCGTCGAGCTGGCAGGGCTCGGCGCGTTCATCGAGTTCTCCGCGGCGCCGCTGCTGCATCCGGACGCCGCATCGGGCGTGCGCGCGGTGCACGCGGGCATCGCCGAGCTGGGATCCGGACAGGTCGTGCTCACGAGCGACGCCTTCTCCCGCTGGGCGCCGGCGGCCCCGGAGGCGCTGCGCATCCTGCTGGAGCAGCTCGCCTACCTCGGCTGCACCGCCGACGAGCTCGCGGCGATGGCGGTGCGCAACCCCGCGCGCGCGATCGGCATCGCGGCGCCAGACACCCCTTAGGCGTAATTACTCGATTGCCGCCGGACGGCGCGCGGCGACGGAAGGGCCCTGCCTACATTGACGGAGCCGGGCGCAACGGATGAGCCCGGCTCCGTCAGAGCGAGTCGCCCGAAGGAGGGTGCACCATGTCGTCGACCGACAGCCCGGCCCTGCCAGCGTTCCGCGAGTTGCTCCGGCGCACCGACGCGCCGCCCGGATCGGCCTGGGGGCTGTTCGGCGAAGGCGACCAGCTCGGCACGCTCAACCGGGTGACGCCGGAGGTCACGCGGGCCGCGGCAGGGCTCGTCCGCGACGGCCGGGTCATCAACCTCGACTACCCGGTCAACGCCTTCGTCCCGAGCATCGCGGGCACGCGACCGGCGACCGAGCACCACATCTTCTCCAACAACCCCAACCACCGGGACGACTGGCTCGACTCGTTCTACCTGCAGTCGACGTCGCAGATCGACGGACTGCGGCACATTCGCCACCCCGAGCACGGCTTCTACGGCGGCGTCGCGGACGAGCGCATCGACGTCGGCACGCCCGAGCTCGGGATGCAGCTCATCGCGGAGCGGGGCATCGCGACCCGCGGCGTGCTGCTCGACCTGCCCGCGTACTACGCCGAGGAGGGACGACCGTACACCGGCCGGGAGCGCTTCGCCATCACCGCGGCCGACCTCGCCGGGGCGGCCGCGCGGCAGGCCGCCGAGCTCCGTCCCGGCGACGCGCTGCTCGTGCACACCGGCTGGTCCGCCGCCTACCTCGGCGAGGACGACGCCGGCCGCACCGCGATGCGCACGGCGGGCAGTCCGGGCCTGTTCCAGTCGGAGACGACGCTCGAGTTCCTCTGGGACCACGGGGTCTCGATCCTCGCCTCGGACAACGCGGGCGTCGAGATGTTCCCGGTGAACCCGGACTCCGGCTGGGTCTACCCGGACGAGCCGAAGCCGGGCCGCGGGCCGACGCACAACGGCATGATGCACCGACCCCTGCTCGCCCTGCTCGGCATGCCGCTCGGCGAGTGCTGGAAGCTCGACGAGCTCGTCGCCGCCTGCGCCGCGGACGGCCGCTACGAGTTCCTGCTCACCGCCAAGCCGCTCAACCTGATCGGCGGCGTCGGATCGCCGCCGAACGCGATGGCGATCCGCTAGCGACCGGCGCATCCGAGAAGCCCCCGACGAACGAGACCGAGGAGAACCCACATGACCGATGCCGAGACCCTGCTGCGCGGCGCGATCGACGTGCACACGCACTCGGGGCCGTCGCCGATGCCGCGACGGATCGACCACGTCGAGGCGGCGAGGCAGGCGGCGGAGGCCGGCTTCCGGGCGATCCTCGTCAAGTGCCACTACCACTCGACGGTCACCGACGTGCTGGCGATGGCCGAGCAGCTGGAGGACATCCCGACGCAGGTCTACGGCGGCGTCGCGCTGAACACCGTCACGGGCGGCCTCAACCTGCACGCCGTCGACCTGGCGGTCCGCCTCGGCGGACGGATGGTGTGGTTCCCGACGATCTCCGCCGGCGCGCATCTCGACCACGCCGCGCACAACGAGGGCACCCGCTCGCACTTCACGCCGCTCGGCATGCTGCCGCAGGAGCACGTGCCCGTGCTCGACGCGGACGGCGCGGTGCTGCCGGAGGTGCGCCGCATCCTGGAGTACACGCGCGACGCGGGGGTCGCCGTCTCGATGGGCCACCTCGACGCGGTCGCGGCGACGGCGGTCATCGAGGCCGCGCACGAGCTGGGCCAGCGCCGCATCCTCGTGAGCCACCCGAACTACATCGCCGGCATCGACCACGAGCTCGCCAAGCGGCTCGCCGGCCTCGGCGCGGTCTTCGACCAGCCGATCGCGATGTACGACAAGCTCGGCGCGAAGACGCTCTTCCCGCTCGACGACCTCGTCGCCTGGATCGAGGCGGTCGGCCCGGAGCACACCGTCCTCGGCTCCGACCTCGGTCAGCAGGGCAACCCGCTGCCGATGGAGATCTACCGCAGCATCGTGCCGAAGCTGCTCGACGCCGGCGTCTCGGAAGACGCGCTCCGTCAGATGCTCGCGGTCAACCCCGCCGTGCTGCTGGGGCTCGACGCATGACCGGCCCCGCGCCGTTCGCGGATCGCATCCGCGAGTCCGGGCGCGCGCTCATCGGGACCTGGCTCAAGCTGCCGTCGCTCGAGGCGGTCGAGATCCTCGGCGACGCCGGCTTCGACTTCGTCGTCATCGACCAGGAGCACGCCCCGCTCGACCTGCAGACCGCCTACGCCGCGATCGTCGTCGCCCAGGCGAGCGGGATGAACGCGCTCGTCCGCGTGCCCGACCGCAGCGGCAGTCACCTCCAGCGCCTCCTCGACTCCGGCGCGGACGGCATCCTGGTGCCGCACATCGCCGGCGCGGCCGGGACCGCCGAGGCGGTCGCCGCGATGACCTTCCCGCCGGACGGCGACCGCGGCATGGGCCTCACCTCGCGGGCCGGCCGCTGGGGCCGGCGATCGCGGGCGGACTACGTCGGGCGCGGCGCGGGCGTGTTCCGCGCGGTGCAGCTCGAGGACCTCGACTCGCTCGACGAGGCCGAGGCGATCGTCGCGACGCCGGGGCTGAGCGGCGTGTTCGTCGGCATGGGGGACCTCCAGCTCTCGACGGGGCTGCCGGCCGACGACCCGGAGCTGCGCGGCCGCGTCGACCGGGTGCTGGAGGCGGCCCGGCGCGCCGACGTGCCGGTCGGCACCGCTGTGCAGAGCCCCGCGGACTTCCGCGCCGCCGTCGCGCGCGGCTACTCGTACGTCATGGTCGGCAACGACACCGGGATGCTCGCGAACGAGTCGAGCCGGCTCGTCCGCGAGTCCCTCGGCATCGAGGCCTGAAGCGAAAGGATCAGCAATGCCCTACGGCAAGGATGACGCGCGCTCGGCGCTCCCGACGGCGACCGCGGCCCCCGTCCCGGCGGAGATGGCCGGCTCGGACTACGCGCGGTTCTACGACCGCGAGCCCGACCGGCAGCACCTCGGCGCCCGGATCTGGTACGTCCGCGGACAGAACTTCGTGCTCGGCTACGGCGAGGTCGAGCGGCGGGCCGTGCTCGAGTTCGACGAGCCGGAGGAGCACATGCTGCTGCTGCCGGACGCCGAGACGGTGCTGCGGGTGGAGACCCCGGAGGAGGTCGAGGAGGCGCGCGGCTCCCGCGTCGTCGTGCTGCCGCCCGGCCGCTCGACGGTCGAGCTCGACGGCCGGCTCCGCTTCGTGAGCCTGGTGCGCTCGACGAGCCCGACGGCGGAGCTCGCGGAGAACGCGCTGTCCTACGCGAGCGCCCACCCCAACATCCCGCCGTTCGAGGCGTGGCCGGCGCCGCCGGACGGCTTCCGCGTGCGGATCTACGACGCGACCGTCCCGCCGAGCGCGGGGAGCACGTTCCGCGTCTTCCGCTGCACGACGTTCATGGTCAACTACATCGACGCGCGGCGCGGGCCCCGCGATCGGGCGAAGCTCTCGCCGCATCACCACGACGACTTCGAGCAGTGCTCGCTCGTCCTCGAGGGGGAGTACGTCCACCACCTGCGCTGGCCGTGGGGCACCGACGCGAACCGGTGGCGCGAGGACGAGCACGTCCGGATCGGCTCGCCCTCGGTGGCCGTCATCCCGCCGCCGTCGATCCACACGAGCGAGGCCCTCAGTGAGGGGATGAACCACCTCGTCGACATCTTCTCGCCGCCGCGGCTCGACTTCTCGCTCATGCCGGGCTGGGTCGTCAACGCGGCCGACTACCCGATGCCCGAGCCCTCGCCGTCCCCGGAGGCGGTGTCGGCTCGGTGACGGGGCGCGCGGGGAGGCCGTTCCGCGTCGCGATCGTCGGCTCCGGCTTCGGGGGCCTGGCCATGGCGGTCAAGCTGTCCCGGCGCACGGACGCGGACTTCGTCGTCTTCGAGCAGGCCGCCGACCTGGGCGGCACCTGGCGCGACAACCAGTACCCGGGCTGCGAGGTCGACATCCACTCGCACATCTACTCCTTCTCGTTCCTGCGGCACGACTGGCCGCGGACGCATGCGACCCAGCCGGAGCTGTACGCCTACGCGAACCGCGTCGTCGACCGCTTCGGTCTGCGCGACCGCATCCGGCTGGGCACCGGCGTCGTCGAGGCGCGCTGGGTGGAGGCGGAGGACGGCTACGACGTCGTGACGACGGACGGGCGCACGGAGCGCTTCGACGCGGTCGTCTCGGCGGTCGGCCTGCTCAACGTGCCGCGCTACCCCGAGTGGCCGGGGCTCGAGTCCTTCCAGGGCGTGCGGTTCCACACCTCGCGCTGGGAGCCGCAGCACGATCTGGCCGGCAAGCGGGTCGCGGTCGTCGGCACCGGCTCGACGGCCATCCAGGTGGTGCCGGCGCTCGCGCCGCTCGTCGGCGAGCTCACGGTCTACCAGCGGGAGCCGGGCTGGATCGAGCCGAAGTCGGAGCGCGCGTTCACGCCGTTCGAGCGCTGGCTCTACGGCCGGGTGCCGCTCGCCCAGCGCGCGCACCGCTATGCGCTGTGGGCGAAGGCCAACCGGCGCTTCAAGGGCTACGACAAGGGCTCGCGGATGCAGGAGCGGATGCGGGACGTGTGCACCGCGTTCATCGAGCGCACCGTCCGGGACCCGGAGACGCGCGCGGCGCTGATCCCCGACTACGCGTGGGGCTGCAAGCGGCCGATCGTCGCGACGACTTACTACGACGCGTTCAACCGGGGGAACGTCCGCCTCGTGCCCCATGCGGTCGTCGCGGCGACGCCGACAGGGCTCGTCGACGCGGCGGGGGTGGAGCGCCCGGTCGATGTGCTCGTCCTGTCGACGGGCTTCCAGCCGCAGCGCTTCCTGGCGAACCTCGAGGTCGTGGGCGAGGGCGGGCTGCGGCTGCACGAGGCCTGGGAGGAGCGCGCGTCGGCGTTCCTCGGGGTGACGGTCCCCGGATTCCCGAACTTCTTCATCCTCTACGGGCCGAACACGAACGGCGGGACGTCGATCATCGCCCAGCTGGAGCGGCAGGCCGAGCTGGCCGTCGCGGCGATCCGGCGGCTGACGCGCCGGCGGGGGAGCCGGGTCCGCACCGACCCGGCGGCGACCCGCGCATACGTGGCTTGGATCGATCGCGAGCTCGCGACCCGCGCCTCGGCGAAGAACTCCGGCTGCCACAACTACTTCACCGACGAGCGCGGCGCGGTGGTCACGGAGTGGCCGAGGACGCACCTGGTCTACTGGTGGCTCACGAGGACCTGGCGCCGTCGCGGGCTGCGCTATTCGTGATCGCCACGCGCTCTAGCGGTTTGTGCGCGCGAGCTGTATTCTTGTCCGACAATCCCGCCGAAATCCTGGTCAGTGCCGACCCGGACGGTCCGGCGGACGACGCCACAGGGAGTGACCCTGAGATGCCAGCAGCAGTGGAACAGGCCCTCGCGCAGGTCGCGGCGCCGCACGCCGCGGCGACGAGCTTCATCGGCCGCAAGGCCGAGCTCGAGACGGCGCTGCGCGTGCTCGCCGAGTCGCGGCTGCTCACCGTCACCGGGCCGAGCGGCGTCGGCAAGAGCCGCTTCGCCGAGAAGCTCGCCGAGCGGATGGATCGCGTGCATCCATCCCGCGCCGTGCGGATCGACCTGCGCGGGCCGGGCGGAGCGGGCGGCCTGGCCGCCTCCGCCGACCCGGTCGCCGGTCACGACCGGATCGAGGCGCTGCGCGAGCACGACGGGCTCGTCGTGCTCGACGACGCGGACGACGTCGCGACCGCCCGAGCGCTCGCCGAGCGGGTGCTCGCCGCCTGCCCCGCGGCCGTCGTCGCGGTGACGAGCACGACCGTGCTCGGGATCCCGGGAGAGCATCTCCTCGAGCTGCGCCCGTTCCACGTCCCGCCTCGCGCGCAGGCCGCCTCGCGCGTCGTCCTGGAGTACGACTCGGTGCGGCTGCTCGTCGAGCGGATCCGGCTGCACGACCCCGGCTTCGCGGTGGCGACGCCGCAGCTCGTCGTGCTGCGCGACATCTGCGCCGCGGCCGACGGACTGCCCGCGACGATCGAGCTCGCCGCGGCCGCGACCCGCGTCCTCTCGCTCGAGACGGTCCGGGGCGCGCTCAAGTCGTCCGACTCGATCGTCGACCTGCTCCCCGGCGCTCGGCGGATCGCCGAGCGCGCCGCCGCGACCGTGGCCGCCTGCGATCCGCTGGAGCGACGGCTGCTCACGGTCGCCTCGCTGCTGCGCGAGCCGATCGCGATGGACTGCCTCGCCTCGCTCGCCGGGCCGTCCGGCCTCGACGAGCGGTCCCCGGGAGCCGGCCGCGGGATCGCCGCCGCGGAGCTCATCGCCGCGTTCTGCCGTCTGGTCGACCGGTCGGTGCTCATCTCCGAGCAGGACGTCGACGGCGCGTTCCGGATGCTGCGCGCGGTGCGCCGCGCCGCGCGGGCGGACCTCGACACCGCGGGGGAGACCGCCGCAGCGACCGTGCGCATCGACCGTCACCTCGTCGAGCTCATGGAGACGCTCGCCGCCTCGCCGCCCGGACCCGCCGAGGTGCAGCTCTCCCGGCACCTGATGAACCACCGGTCGAGCCTGAAGCGGCTGCTGACGCGATACGCGAGCGATCCGGAGTCCGCCGGCGACAGCATCCGGCTCATCGTCAATCTGCGCAAGCGCTGGAGCGCGCTCGGCCTCATCGAGGAGGTGCAGAACTGGCTCGAGGAGGCGATCAAGAGCCGGCACCAGCGGGACGCGCTGACCGCGGAGGCGCTGCGCGCCGAGGCGTACTTCTCGATCCTCGGGAGCGACTTCCGGCGCTCGGCCGAGCTGCTCGCCGAGAGCCTGCGGATGCCGGGGGCCGCGGTCGATCCGAGCGGCCTGCCGACCGAGGTGCTCGAGGCGCTCGTGCGCATCGGGGAGCTCGACGTCGACGGAGCGGAGGCGCTGCTCGAGGAGGCCGTCGAGCGGGCGCGCAGCAGCGGCAACGACACGACGCTCGACGAGCAGATGTACTTCCTCACCCTCGTCAAGGTCATCCGCGGCGACCACAGCCGGGCTGAGCAGCTCTTCCGCTCCAGCATCGAGGTCATGCGGGCGCGCGGCAATCGCTGGGGCATGGCGCACGCGCTGACGGTGCTCTCCATCTCGCTGCTCAACCGCGGTCTCGACGAGCGGGCGGGGGAGACGGGCCGTGAGGCGCTGCTCATGATGGACTCGCTCGGCGACCGTGCCGGCGTGCCGACCTGCCTGCGGCTGCTCGCGGCGCTCGCCCACCGCCGCGGCGACTCGGCGAAGGCGGCGACCCTCCTCGCCGCGGCCGGCCGGCTGCACGGCTCGCGGACGCCGGCGCGCGACACCATCGGCTGGGGCGTCGAGGCCTCCATCCGCCGCTCGCTCGGCGCGCGCGAGTTCTCCCGGCACTCCTCCCGCGGTCGGCAGCTCGACCGGCGGGAGATGCTCGCGCTCGCGCTCGACGAGGGCGGGGCGAAGGATCCGGCGAAGCCGGCGGAGCTCACGCGCCGGGAGTCGGAGATCGCGACCCTGCTCGTCGAGGGCCTGAGCAGCGCGGAGATCGCCGCGCGGCTCGTGCTGTCCACCCGCACGGTCGAGGGGCACATCCAGCGCATGCTGCACAAGCTGCAGTTCCGCTCGCGCTCCCAGATCGCGGTGTGGATGAGCGAGCGGCTCGACGCGCCCGGCGTGCGGATGCTCGCCAGCTGAGGCGGACCGCTCAGGCGAGGATCGTCGCGAAGCCCTCGGCCGCGCCCGGCAGGGCCGGGTACTGCTCCCGCACCCGGATGTCGTGCCCCGGGACGATCGGCGCGCCGGTCGCTGCCGAGATGCGGCGGAGGAGGCCGATCGAGCGATCCGACTGCGCGGCGTCGTCATGGGCGAAGAAGCGCCAGCCGTGCTCGAGCTGCTCGAACAGGTGCACCGAGTCGGATGCCAGGATCCTCCGCCCGCCCGGGGCGTCGACGACGACCGCCATCTGGCCCGGGGTGTGGCCGGGCGCGGGGATCATCGTCGCGCGGGCCGTCGCCCGGAAGCGCCCGTCGATGAGGACGAGCCGGCCGTCGCGGTCCGCCCGCCCGAGCGCCTCGAGGTGCGCGGGCTCGACGAAGCCGGCCCGCAGCTCCTCGGCGGTTCGCCCGGTCCAGTGCTCGTGCTCGCGCCGGGAGAGCAGGATGTGCGCGCCCCGGAACAGGTCCAGGCTCCCCGCATGGTCGAAATGGAGGTGGCTGAGCAGGACCGCGGCGACGTCCGCCGGGTCGATGCCGACCGCGTCGAGCGCCTCCGGGACGGTGCGCCAGTCCGCGTCGCCGGCCCAGTAGGCGCCGGCGACGTCGAAGCCGGTGTCGACGAGCACGACGCCGTCGGGCGAGTCGAACGCCCACAGGCTGTACGGCATCGTCAGCTCCGCGTCAGGGACGCCGAGCGATGCGAAGTCGTGGAACACGCGGCTGCGGCGCACCCGCCGATCCGCGTAGCCGATCTGCAGGATGCCCGCTCCGGACGGCAACGCCACTCGACACCGGTCCCTTCGCTCCGCGACCAGCGTGCCCGTGCGAACGCCCGCCGTGCAGGGCGGAATTACGCGATTCCGCCCCGCAGGCCCCCGGCGGCGGCGGCGGGCTCCATAGCCTCGATCGGGGCCGCGACGATCTGCGAAGGAGCGATGGATGCCGTCGAGCGATGGGACCGCCGTGCGGGACGAGGCGAGGGTGGACGAGCCGACGGGCGAGGAGATCCTCGCGCGGGCCGTCGCGCTCCGCGAGCGGATCCGGGAGCTGCAGCCGGAGCATCGGGCGCGCGGCGCCTACTCGGAGGAGATCCACGAGGCCTTCGTCGCGGCGCGGCTCTACGACATCCTCCGGCCGCGGCGCTATGGCGGCCTGGAGCTCGGGCTGGAGACGTTCTTCCGCGTGGCGTGCGAGATCTCGCGTGCCGATCCGGCGGTCGGCTGGTCCTACGAGCTCGGGGCGAGCCATGCGTACCAGTTCTCGTCCTACTTCCCCGAGCAGGCCCAGCAGGAGGCCTATCGGGCGACGCCCTTCGTGGCCGCGTCGAGGGCGTTCCCCATCGAGGCGAGCGCCGAGCCGGTCGACGGCGGCTACCTGCTGACCGGGCGCTGGGACTACAACTCGGGCTGCGCCTACAGCTCGCACTTCATGCCGGTCGCCCCGATCGCTGCGGCGGACGGCGCCCCGGTGCCGCACATGTTCATCCTGCCGCGTGCCGACTACACGATCGTGGACGACTGGGGCGGAGGCAGGACGATCGGGCTCGACGCGTCCTCGTCGAACTCCATCACGATCGAACGCGCCTTCGTGCCCGAATACAACGTGGTCCCGTTCGACTTCAAGGACTATGTGTGGAGCGAGCACGGCGGGACTCCCGGCTACCGGCTGCTCGGCAGCCCGCTCTACCTCGGCCGCACCACGACGATGTTCATCGCCGGGCTCGCCGTCACGCAGGTCGGCGCCGCCTGGGCCGCACTCGACGAGTACGAGCGGCTCATGTCCAGGGGCACGAGCTTCCCGCCGCGGATGCCGCGGAGCGAGTCGCCGCAGTACCAGCAGTGGTTCGGCCAGATCCAGCAGCTCACGGACTCCGCGGACGCGCTGCTCCACGCGACGGTCGCCGAGGTGGCCAGGCGCGGGCGCGTCTGGGCGGACGGCGGGCCCGAGTTCACTCCGGCCGAGGACATCCGGCTGCGCGGGCAGGCGGCGACCGCGGCCCGCATCGCGGTCGAGGCGGTCGACCTGGCGTTCTCCACGGCCGGCTCGACGTCGGCGGGCGTGACCGGGACCCGTCTCGAGAAGTACTACCGGGACGCCGGCTTCTACAAGACGCACATCGGCGCGCAGTACGACGTGTTCTACGGCTCGCAGGGCCGGGTCGCGCTCGGCCTGCCGGCCGGCGGCATGTGAGCCGGGAACCGAGCCGCGAACGAGGGATGACGAGGATGCCGCAGCGATTCACCCCGCCCGATCGGGCCGACTACACCGAGCGCCAGCGCGAGTTCTACGACCGCTACGCGAGCGGTCCCCGTGCGAACCCCGACGCCGCCTTCCACCTCATCGACGCCGAGGGCCGGCTCATCGGCCCGCCGGCGATCTGGGTGCTCTCGCCCGAGACGGGCTTCGCGCTCGCGGCGATCGGCTACCAGATGCGCTGGGGGATCGGATTCTCGGAACGCGCCCGCGAGGCGGTCATCCTCGCGGTCGGCTACACCCTGGAGAGCCCCTTCGAGCTCTACGCGCACGAGCGCGCCGGCCGGGCAGCCGGCTGGACGGACGACGACTTCGCCGAGATCGCGGCGCGGCGGACGCCCGCCACGGCGGACGCCGAGGTCGAGGCGGTGCTCGCCGCGACGTGGGAGATCCTCGACACCGGCACCCTGAGCGACGCCGCCTACGCCGCGACGCTCGAGGCGCTCGGGCTCGAGCATCTGTTCCATCTCGTCGCGCTCGTCAGCTACTACCGCATGGTCGCGACGCAGCTCGCCGTGTTCGGCGTGCTGCCGCCCGGCTGAGGCGAGGTCCGCGGCCGCTGAACGCGCTTACGCGCCGAGCCCGTAGAACTCCGCGATCCACTCGGTCGCGTCGTACTGGTTGTACGGCCACTGGTGGCCGGCGCCCTCGATGGTGATGAGCTCCGTCCGGCGCCCGTCGGCGCAGGTCGCCGCGTCGGTGTGCACCTGTCCGTCGGGCGAGTCGGTGCGCGCGGGCTCGCCGCAGCCGTCGATCGACCGCCACGTCGCGAACGCGTCCGGCACGGGCATGCCGTCGATCCCGGAGCTGCCGGGCTGGCCGTCGAAGCGGACCGTCTCGTCGGCGAGTCCGTTCACCATCACGACGTCCTTGGGCCTGCCGTCCGCGCAGTCGACGAAGAGCGAGCCGGACACGGCGGCCAGGCCCACGTCGCGGTCCGTCTCGCAGCCGTAGCGCAACGCCATCATGGCGCCGTTCGACGTGCCGGCGACGACGACCCGATCGACGCCGTACTCGGCGCTGACCGCGTCGATCACCGCGTCGATGTAGGCGAGGTCGTCGATCTGCTTGTCCTTCGCGGTGCCGCAGCAGCCGCCGGCGTTCCACGAGTGGTCGACGCCCGAGCCGAACGCGACGAGGAAGCCGCGCTGGTCGGAGGCGTCCGCCCAGCCGTGGGCGGCGCTCGCCTCCTCCATGGAGCCGCCCCACCAGTGCAGGACGACGACGAGGTCGGGGGATTCGTCCATCGCGGCGGGGACGTGGAGGGCGTACTCCCGCGCCGAACCGCCGCTGCCGGCGTCGATCGTGCGCGTCTCCGTCGTGCCGGGCGCCGCGGGCGCGCCGGGGTCGGCCGGCGCGCCCGCGGTCGTCGTGGGGGCCGGCGTGCCGGTACCGCCGGGGCCGGGCTCGTTCGGCATGCAGGCGGTGAGCCCTGCGACCAGCGCGATGGCCGAGCATGCGCCGAGCAGGGAACGGACCAGGACGTGTCGGGCACCCATGCGCCCACGCTCCCGGGGCCGCCTGGGAGGGACCCGGACGAAGCCCGGACGCGAGGTGTGTGCGTCCCTGCGCCGTCCTCTAGCGTCCGCCGCGCAGGTCCGGCCAGCTCGGCGGCACGAGCTCGTCGAGCGTCACGCCGAGCAGCTGGGCGAGCGCCATGACGTTCCGCAGGTTCGGATTCGCCGGCGTGCCGGGCGCCGACTCGCCCTTCTCGAACTTCTGGTACGTGTACCGGCTCATCCCCGCCGTGTATGCGACCTCCTCCTGCGTGAGGCCGCGCTCCAGCCGGAGGCGGTGCAGGTTGACGCCGAGCTCCCGCGCGAAGGCGTCCCAGCCGGGGTCGGGGCGTGGGATCGGCACGACTCCAGACTCCGCGCGACGCCTGTTGTACGAGGCCCAGTGAATGTGGCATATTCCCAGGAACGGTCGGCGCGGGGTCGACCGTCCGGTGCGATGCGCCGGGCGAACGAGCGGGGAAGCGCATGGCGGGGAACGATCAGGCGATGGCGGCGAAGCAGACGGATCCGATCGGCGGGTTCCGCCGACTCGTGCGATGGCTGGGCGTCGTATTGATCCTCGTCACGCTGGTGCTGTCGTTCTTGTGGAGCATCCTTGAGGGCTGGGGGCTGGAGGGCGGGTTCACCTGGTTGATCTCGGAATTCGGCTGGCCGGCGCTCGTCACGCTGATCGGCGGTCTCGTCCTGGTCATCGGCTCCTCGCTCCTGCCGCCTGCGGGACTCCGGGTGCTCGCCCTCGTGATCGGCATCCTCGTCGGTGCAGCGGTCGTCATCGGCTTCGTCATCGCGCTGACCCTCGCTGGACTCGAGTACATGGTGTACTACCCGGCGGACTGGGTCTGGTGGCTGCTCATCGTCGCGTCCGCGGCCTGGCTGATCGTCGCGGCGGTGCGTTCACCCGCCCTGCGCGCCGCGCTCGCCGCGACCCGTGCGGCCGCCGAGGCGGAGCGCGCCGCCGCGGACGCGGCCCGCCTCACTCAGGGCGCGGAGGCCGATCTCGCGGCCCGCGCCGCCGAGATCAAGAAGTGGGAGGACGCCTACCGCCTCGCGCACGACGGCGAGGCGCCGCCGCCCGGGTTCCTGCCGCCCGCCGCCGCCGCGCCGACGACGAGCGCCGGGCCCGGCCATACCAACGTCCTCGCGGTGCTCGCACTGGTCTTCGCGATCGGCGCCGGCGTCGTCGGCGCGATCCTCGGCCATGTCGCGCTCGCGCAGATCAGGCGCACGGGGGAGAACGGACGCGGCCTCGCCCTCGCCGGCGTCATCGTCGGCTGGATCTCGCTCGGGCTCACCGTCGTCATCGGCATCGTCTACGCCGTCATGATCGGCTCCCTGCTCGGCTGACCCCGTCCAGCCCGTCGTCGACGGTCGCACCGGTAAACTCGATCCACCATGGCGATGTTCGGCAACCTCACCGACCGGCTCAGCGAGACCTTCCGGCACCTCCGCGCGAAGGGCAAGCTCAGCCCGGCCGACGTCGACGCCACCGTCCGCGAGATCCGCCGCGCGCTGCTCGACGCCGACGTCGCGCTCGAGGTCGTCAAGGACTTCGCGTCGACGGTCCGGGAACGCGCCCTCTCCGACGAGGTCAACAAGGCGCTCAACCCCGCCCAGCAGGTCGTCCAGATCGTCAACGAGGAGCTCATCGGCATCCTCGGCGGGCAGCAGCGCCGCCTCGAGTTCGCGAAGAAGCCGCCGACCGTCATCATGCTCGCCGGCCTCCAGGGCGCCGGCAAGACGACGCTCGCCGGCAAGCTCGCCAAGTGGCTCAAGGGCGAGGGGCACACCCCGCTGCTCGTCGCCGCCGACCTCCAGCGCCCCAACGCCGTCCAGCAGCTCCAGGTCGTCGGCGAGCAGGCCGGCGTCCCGGTGTGGGCGCCCGAGCCGGGCAACGGCGTCGGCGACCCGGTCCGCGTCGCCAAGGACGGCCTCAAGGAGGCCGAGCGCAAGCTCTACGACACGGTCATCGTCGACACGGCGGGCCGCCTCGGTGTCGACGCCGAGCTCATGCGGCAGGCGGCGGACATCCGCAAGGCCGTCGAGCCCGACGAGGTGCTCTTCGTCATCGACGCGATGATCGGCCAGGACGCCGTCGCGACGGCCCGTGCGTTCCAGGAGGGCGTCGACTTCACCGGCGTCGTCCTCACGAAGCTCGACGGCGACGCGCGCGGCGGCGCGGCGCTGTCCGTCGCCCACGTCACGGGTCGCCCGATCATGTTCGCGAGCACGGGCGAGCGTCTCGACGACTTCGAGCCGTTCCACCCGGACCGCATGGCCTCGCGGATCCTGGATCTCGGCGACATCCTCTCCCTCATCGAGCAGGCGCAGAAGGCCTTCGACGAGGAGGAGGCGAAGGCGACCGCGGCGAAGCTCGCGGAGGGCGCGTTCACCCTCGAGGACTTCCTCGACCAGCTCCAGCAGATGAAGAAGATGGGCTCGTTCAAGTCCATGCTCGGCATGCTGCCGGGGGCGAAGGGCATGCGCGAGGCGATCGACAACTTCGACGAGTCCGAGGTCGGCCGCACCGAGGCGATCATCCGCTCGATGACCCCGGTCGAGCGTCGCCAGCCGCGCGTCCTCAACGGCTCGCGCCGCCTGCGCATCGCGCGGGGCTCCGGCACGACGGTCACCGAGGTGAACCAGCTCATGCAGCGCTTCGAGCAGGCCGCCAAGATGATGAAGACGGTCGCCCGCGGCGGCACCCCGCAGATTCCCGGCATGGGCCCGATGGGCAAGCCGGGGGCTTCGGCCAAGCGCGGCAAGAAGGGCGCCAAGAACAAGGGCGGATCCCGGT
>JAGIAU010000069.1 GCA_017744755.1 Microbacteriaceae bacterium | reverse complement strand
GCATCAGCAGCCCCGGAAGCCAGTGGCTCCGGGGCTGCTGCCGTTCGCCCTCGGGACCACGGACGGGACGCCGACACGGACGCACCGCGGAATGCACCGCCGCGAGAAGCCGGATTCGGTGCCGCCCGGGAGAATCGAACTCCCGACCTATTCATTACGAGTGAATCGCTCTGCCGACTGAGCTAGGGCGGCGGGCGCGCGCTCTGCCGAGCGCGGACCGGAGAAGAGTCTAGCGGATGCCGGGGGCGCATTCGATTCGTCTCCGGTCGGAGACGATAGGGTGAGCGCAGGAGGAGCAGTGCCCAAGCAGGTCGACCACGAGCAGCGTCGCATCGAGATCGTCGAGGCGACGTGGCGGATCATCGCGCGGGGCGGGTTCGCCGCCGCGACGATGCGCGAGATCGCCGCCGAGGCGGGCTTCGCGAACGGCGGCCTCAAGCACTACTTCGGGAGCAAGGACGAGCTCCTGGTCGCCGCCTTCCAGCGCACGTTCTACCGGATCAACGAACGCGCCGCGCTCGCGACCGGCGACCGCACCGGCCTCGCCGCCATCCGGACGCTGTGCATGGAGATGCTGCCGCTGGACCGCGAGCGCCAGGTCGAGTCGCGCGTCGCCGTCGCGTTCTGGGACCGCGCCGCCTCGAACCCCGTGCTCATGAAGGTGCATGCCGACTCGCATGCGATCTGGCGCCACTTCTTCGAGCAGCACCTCGACATCGCGCGCGCCACCGGCGAGATCCGCGAGGAGGTCGCGACCGCGCTCGTCATCGACGAGCTGCTGTGGCTCACGACGGGCCTGCAGGTCGTGCCGCTGCTCGACCCCAAGACGACGCCGCCGATCCACCAGGTCCGCATCGTCGACACGGTGCTCGACCGCATCCGGCACCTCGACCGGCGCCCGGTCGCGGTGCCGGCCGACTGAGCCGGCGACCGCGACCGGGCCGGTCTCAGCCGGCCGCGATGACGTCGAACTGGACGCGCGCGCCCTCGTAGGGCAGCGCGTCGACCTCCGTGAGCGTCATCGCGGGCGCCCAGGACGTGCCGTAGCGCTCCGCGAGCGCGGTCCCGACCTGCTCGGCCTCGCGGATGTCGACGACCTGCTGGATCAGCTTGACGACGTTCCGCCAGGACAGGCCGAGCGCCGCGAGATGCGCGTCGAGGGCGTCCATCGCGGACCTCGTCTGCGCGACGATGTCGTCCGGCACCCCCAGCTCCCCCTGCGCCGGCCCGACGCCCGAGAGGAAGTGCAGCGGGGCGTCGGCGACGCGCACAGCGGGCGCGTACGGGAGGAGATGCGCCCGCTCGGGCTGCGGATGCAGCTCCTCGATGACCGGCTCGTGGTCCCCTCCCCCCGCCGCCGCGTCCGGCCTCGGGCCGCGCGTCGCCACCATCTCGAGCTCGAGCCGCGCGGGCGGACCGCTCAGCGCGTCGATGTCGACCGTCGTGCGCGGCGGCGAGCCGAGGCCGGCGAGCCGCGTGCCGATCTCCGCGTCGAAGGCGGCGAGGTCGCGCGAGTCCGTCGCCCACTCGTAGAGCTTCACGACGTCGCCCCAGCCGACCTCCATGAAGTCGAGCACGGGGTCGAACATCTCGAAGATCTTCCGCACCTGCCCGCTCGCGCGGTACGGCACGTCCTCCTCGTCCTCGATGTGCGGGTGGTGATGGTAGAAGTCGATCGCGGTCGACCCCGACATCCACAGCAGCTCCTCGTCGCTCGCGACGGAGGCGATCGGGCCGTGGCCCGGGACCTCGACGCGCGCCGGGCGGGGACGAGCCGCGACCGGGCCCGACGGCGGGCGGGCCGCGATGATGTCGAACTCGACGCGGGCGCCGGGCGCGCTCAGCCTGTTCACCCCGATCAGGGTCGAGGACGGCGTCCAGCTCTCCTCGGCGTCGGGACGTGCCACGAGGTGGTGGTACATCGTCCGGTGCACGGCATCCGTGTCCCGCATGTCCGTGAGGAACTCGTACATGTGGATGACGTTCGACCAGCTCAGGCCGAGGTCGGCGAGGAGATCCGTCAGGGTGCGCATCATGCGCTCCGTCTGCGCCGCCGCGTCGTCCGGGAGCCCGACCTCGGCCGGGTCGTGCGGGTGCGCGTGATAGAGGGGCAGGGCGCTCACCCCGGACAGGAAGAAGTACTCCGATCCGGCCGGCACGCGCACCGCCGGGGCGTACGGGAGGTGGTCGGCCTTCGACGGGTCCGGCTCGAGGCGTTCGAAGACGGGCAAGGTGGGTCCTTTCGTTGCGGCGGTTCAGAGTCCGAGATGCGCGTGGATCGGCGCCGGATCGGTCACGAGCTCCCGCGAGGAGCCCGACCACGCGATCCGGCCGTGCTCGCCGAGCATGACGACGCGGTCGGAGAGCGCCAGGGCGAGGTCGACGTTCTGCTCGGCGACGAGCACGCTCAGTCCGAGCGCGCGGAGCTCCTGCAGCCGGTCGCGGATGACGCGCAGCACGGCGGGCGCGAGGCCCTCGGACGGCTCGTCCATGACGAGCAGGCGCGGGTTCGTCATGAGCGCGCGGCCGATCGCGAGCATCTGCTGCTCGCCCCCGGACAGCGTCCGCGCCCACGAGCGCTCGCGCTCGGCGAGCCGGGGGAAGAACTCGAACACGCGGTCGACGGTCCACGGCTCCTCGCCCGCCTCGGGGCGGCGGGCGGGCACGATGCGCAGGTTCTCGCGGACCGTCAGGCTCCCCCACACCTGCCGGCCCTGCGGGACGAGGCCCATGCCGAGCGCCGCGATGCGATGCGCGGGCTGCCCGAGGATCGGGCGCCCGTCGAACTCGACCGAGCCGGCCGTCACGGTCGGCGGCTTGAGCCCCATGATCGCCCGGACGAGGGTCGTCTTCCCCATGCCGTTGCGGCCGAGGATGCCGAGGGATTCGCCGACGCCGACCGAGAGGCTCACCCCGTCGAGGACGTGCGAGGTCGCGTAGCCGACGTCGAGCCCCGCCACGACGAGGAGCGGCTCGGCCGGCGCGTCGAGCGCGTCGTCGATGCCCATCAGTCCCTCCTCCCGAGGTAGACGGCCTGCACGGCCGGGTTCGCCCGGATCTCGTCGGGCGTGCCGTAGGCGAGCGGCACCCCGTTGTCGAGGCAGAGCACGTGGTCGACGAGCTCGAGCGCGAGCGACATGTCATGCTCGATGAGCAGCATGCTGAGGCCGTCGGGCAGCTCCTCGAGGAGCCCGCGGAGCACCTTCCGCTCGGCGGCGGACAGTCCGGCGGCCGGCTCGTCGAGCAGCAGCAACCGCGGCTCGACGACGAGGGCGATCGCGATCTCGAGCTGGCGCTGCTCGCCATGCGAGAGGTCGGCGACGCGGTCCGCACCGCGACGGCCGAGGCCGACGCGCTCGAGCATCGTCCGCGCCTTGACCGTGAAGTCGTCCCGCTCCCGCACCGGCCACCAGAAGCGGCGCGGCCGACCGGTGCCGGCCTGCGCGGCGATGCGGACGTTGTCGAGGACGGAGAGGTCGGCGAACAGGTTCGAGACCTGGAACGTCCGCGAGACGCCGCGGCGCGCGCGGACGCGTTCGCTCACCCGCGACACGTCCTCGCCGAAGAGCCGGATCGTCCCGTCGCTCGCCCGCATCTCGCCCGAGATGAGCCGGAAGAGCGTCGTCTTCCCGGCGCCGTTCGGGCCGATGACGGCGAGCCGGCCGCCGCGCGGCAGCACGACGCTGACGCCGGACAGCGCCATCAGGCCGCCGAAGCGACGGGTCACCCCGTCGAGGACGAGCGCCGTCTCCTCGTCGCCGGCCGGAACCGGCGACGAGGAGACGGCCGAGACGGAGCTCATTGCTGCTGGAACTCCTGCGTGAACGGCGGGTTCGCCAGGTAGGCCTCCGGGTCGAACGTCCAGAACTGGCTGACGTCGTCGTAGGTCTCGATGACCGCGTTCACGAGCGTCCCGTCGTCGCGCCGGACGACCTCGCGGATGAAGATCGGAGCGACCGGGCTGCCGAGCTCGTCGAGCCCGCCGCCGCCGATGATCGTGTCGCCGAGGTCGACGCCCTTGATCGCCGTGACGAGCGCCTCGCCCGTCGGCTTCGACGTCGACGCCTCGAGCACCTGCGCGAGGATCTCCGCCGAGGCGTACATGCCCTGCGCGTAGCTCGACGGCAGGATGCCGAACGCGGACTCGTACCGCTCGACGAACGCGGCGACCTCCGGGTCGTCATTGCCCTCGGCCCAGTTCGAGGCCGAGATCTGGCCGAGCGCGATGTCGCCGACGTCCTGCAGGATCGCCTGGTCGGTCGTGCAGCAGTTGCTGACGATGGGCGTCTTCGCGAGCAGCCCGAAGTCGTTCGCCGAGCGGAAGAAGTTCGAGCTGTCCGTGCCGCCCGCAGAGCCGACGAAGATCACGTCGACGTCGAGGCTCGCGAGCTGGCTGACGTAGGAGCTCAGATCGGACGCGTCGCCCGGGTACCAGAGCTGCGTCGTCACCTCGCCGCCCGCCGCCGTGAACGCCGAGACGAAGCCGCCGCAGCTCTCCCAGCCGAAGGCGTAGTCGACGCAGAGCGTCGCCGCCGTCCGGTAGCCCTGCTTCGCCGCCCAGTCGCCGCCGGCGAAGTTCGGCTGGCTGCTCGTGACGGCGCCGGTGCGCACGACGAGCGGCGAGGCCAGCCGCTGCGTGAGGTCGTCGGCCGCCGTCTGCGCGAGGTTCGCGACGCCCGCCTGCGTGAGGTAGTCGCCGACGACGAGGCCCTCGCTCGCGAGCACCGGTCCGACGACGGCGTCCACGCCGTCCTCCTCGACGAGCTTGCGCGCCTTCGTGAGCGCCGTGTCCGGATCGCTCGCGGTGTCCTCCCAGACCGTCTCGATCGTGAACGAACCGGCGGTGTCGCCGTACTCGTCCCAGAACATCTCCCAGCCCTGCTGCATGTCGACGCCGATGGCGCCGGCCCAGGAGGTCATCGGCGCGAGGACGCCGATCTTGAAGACCTCGCCGTCGGCGGGAGCGTTCGTCGCCCCGCCGTCCCCGGCGAGACCCGATGACGGCGCGCACGCCGTGAGCAGCAGGGCGGCGGCGAACGTCGCACCGGCTGCGGCAGATACCTTGCGGATCATCTCACTGGTCCTTCCGACTCGTGATTCGTGACTTGCGATTGGTGACTTGCGACTTGGTGGAACGGTGGTGGTCAGGGGGCTCAGGCGCGGAACTCCGCGTCGAGCTGCTCGCGGCGGGGCGGCGCGCCCCGCCGCCGGATCCGGCGCATCAGGTCGGCGACCCCGCCGACGATGCCCTGCGGGGCGAAGATGACGGAGAGGATGAAGATGAGGCCGAGCAGCGTCGACCAGCGCTCGAACACGCTCGAGAGGACGTGCTGGAAGCCCGTCACGAGGACGGCGCCGACGAGCGGTCCGAGGACCGTCCCGATGCCGCCGAGCGCGACCATGATCATGCTGATCGCGGACTCCTGGAACCCGGCCACGACGGGGCTGATGAACTCGCTGTGCCAGACGGCGAGCACCCCGGCGACGCCGGCGACGGCCCCGGAGACGAGCATCGCGCCGAACTTGTACAGCGGCACGTTGTAGCCGAGGCTCACCATGCGCGTCTCGCTGTCCCGGATGCCCCTGAGCGTCAGGCCGAACGAGGAGCGCCCGACGACGATCAGCGCGAGCGTCACGAAGCAGAACGCGACGAGCACGAGGAAGTAGAACTGCCAGTACTCCGCGATGCCCTCCGGCCGCCGGATGCCGGGCAGCCCGTTCGTCCCGCCGGTCACCGAGGACCAGCGGTAGGCCATGCCGTAGACGACCATGCCGGCCGCGAGCGTGACCATGAGGAACGAGATGCCCCTGGTCCGCATCGAGATGAGCCCGTACAGCACGCTCGCGACGGCGGTCAGCAGCGCGGCCATGCCCAGCTGCGCCCAGAGCTCCCAACCCTGCCGGTAGGCCCAGGCGAGGCCGTAGCCGGAGGCCGCCGCGATGCCGGCGTGGCCGAGGGAGACGAGGCCCGCGTTGCCGGCGAGGACGTTGATGCTGCTCGCGAGGATCGCCGCGATGAGCGCGATGGAGAGCAGGGACACGTAGTAGCTGCCGAGGACGTACGGGCAGACGAACGCGACGACGAGGAGCGCCGCGAGGATCGCGCCCTTGACGACGGCGCCGGTCGACGGGCGCCGCGCGTTCATGCCGCCCTCCCGAAGAGGCCGCGGGGCCGGAACACGAGGATGAGGGCCATGGGCGCGAAGATCGTGAAGTACGCGAACTCCGGCAGCAGCACCTTGGTGAACGCGTCGATGAGGCCGATGAGCACCGCGCCGACGGCGGCGCCCGTGATGCTGCCGAGGCCGCCGACGATGACGACGACCATCGCGTAGAGCAGCATCTCGGTGCCGGAGCTCGGGCTGAGGCTGAGCAGGCCCGAGCCGATCGCGCCCGCGACGCCGGCGAGCGCCGCGCCGACGACGAAGACCCAGGTGAACACCCGGTCGATGTCGATCCCGAGCGCCGAGGCGGCCTCCCGATTGTCGACGCCCGCGCGCACGATGGCGCCGAACTTCGAGTAGCGCTGCGCGAGGAAGAGCGCCGTGCCGATCACGAGGGTCACGCCGATGATGAAGAGCCGGTACTGCGGGTAGGTGAAGTCGCCGATGACGAGCGCGCCGGACGGGGCGCCGTTGCCCGAGGTGATGGACTTCGGGTCGCCGCCGAAGATCCACAGCACGAGATCGGCGATGACGAAGGAGACGCCGACGGTGAGCAGCACCTCGGGCATCTCCTTGCCCCGCACCCGGCGGAGCAGGCCGCGCTCGAGGCCGAGCCCGATGACGGCGGCCGCCACCGCGCCGACGAGCAGGCCGACCCAGAAGCTGTGGGTGACCGCGACGGTGACGACGGCGATGTAGGCGCCGAGGAGGTAGAACGCCCCGTGCGCGAGGTTCGAGATGCGCATCAGGCCGAACACGAGCGTGAACCCGCTCGCGATGAGGAAGAGCAGCGCGCCGAAGCTGATGCCGTTGAGCAGCTGCTGCAGGAAGAAGACGCCGCTCACGGGCGGACGCCCGTCGCAGCGCGCTCTTGCCGAATCAGGTCCACGTCGACCAATATTTCTCTACGCATGTAGACCGTGGATTTCACGGCTGTTACCGTGATGTTTCTACATTCGTAGAAAAAACGCAAGCCCGCCGCGGGATCTGCGGCTCAGCGCGTCAGAAGCCCTCGCACCACGTCCCGTCCTCCGGCACCGTGCCGTCCACGAGGTACCCGTCGACCGCGTCGACGACGCACTGGTCGCCGTACGCGCTGTAGGCGGTGTGCCCCTCGCCGTCGAAGGAGACCAGCACGCCCGACTCGAGGTCGTCCGCGAGCTTCACGCCCTCCTCGTACGGGGTCGCCGGGTCGCCCGTCGTCGAGACGATGAGCACGGGCTTCGCGCCCTTGCCGCTCAACTGGCCGTGCTGGCCTCCGCGGTACGAGTACGGCCACTCGGAGCAGACCGGATCCGGATAGACCGGGAGGTCCAGCGTGAGCGTCGGGGCGGCCTGCTCGAGGCGCTCCTGCGTGTCGGCGAGGACCGCCGGGTCGGTGTCGACCGGGTAGTCGACGCAGTACACCGCGAACAGCGCGTCCTGCAGCGTCGAGTTGTACCCGACGCCCGGCGTGAAGTCGTTGTACATGTCGGCGAGCTGCCAGGCGATATCGGTGCTCGGCTGCGACTGGAGCACCTGGCCGAGCATCGCCGCGAGGTCTGGCCACAGCGTGTCGGAGTAGAGCGCCTGGATGATCGCGAGGCGCAGCGTCGTGCCGTTCATGACACGGCCGGCCGCGGCCTCCGAGGACCGGTCGGCGACCGGCTGGTCCTGGAAGTCGACGATGCGCTGGTGGATCCGCGGCAGATCCCGGTCGGGGTCGCCCGTCAGCGGGCAGCCGTCGAAGGACGGACAGGCCTCGACGAAGTGGGTGAGCGCCAGCTCGAAGCCGGCCTGCTGCGAGACGTTCAGGTCCGCGAGCGGGGCCTCGCGATCCATGACGCCGTCGAGGACGACGCGGCCCACGCGCTCCGGGAACTCGTCCGCGTAGACCGCGCCGATCGCCGTGCCGTACGAGTAGCCGAGGTAGTGCAGCTCCTCGTCGCCGACGACGGCCCGCAGCAGGTCGAGGTCGCGCACGGTCGAGAGCGTGTCGATGAACTCGAGCACGTCCCCCGTGTTCGCCTCGCAGGCGTCTGCGTACTTCTTCCCCAGGGCGAGCTGCTCGGCGACCCAGGCGTCGGGGTCGGTCCGGTAGTCGGCCTCCGGCACGTAGTACAGGAACTCGGAGATGTCCTCCGGGTCCGTGAAGCAGGTGACGCCCGACGAGCGGCCGATGCCGCGCGGATCCCAGCCGACGACGTCGTACGCGTCGATCACGGACCGGCTCAGGAACCAGTCGACCCCGCCCGCGACGAAGTCGTAGCCGGACGCGCCCGGCCCGCCCGGGTTGACGAAGAGCGAGCCGATCCGGTGCGGCCCGGTCGCAGGGTGGCGGATCGCGGCGAGCTCGACCGTGCGGTCGTCGCCCTCGTCCTCCCAGTCGAGCGGCGCCGTGATCGTCGCGCACTCGAAGCCGTCCTCGCAGGGCCGCCAGTCGACCTGCTGGTCGTAGAACGCGCCGAAGGGCCCGTCGGTCGTCTCCACCGGCTTCGGCGTCGGCACAGGGTCCTCGACGGCCGGCTGGACGGGCCCGAACGGGTTCCCGCCGTAGTAGCAGCCGGCGAGGAGCGCGAGCGCGGCGAGCGCCGCGGCGGCGCCGAGCACGCGGACACGGCGGAGCGGGTGGCGGGAGGACATGAGGGGGAGCCTATCGAGCCGCGGATCGGAACGACATGAGCATGGCCTCGAGCGCGAGCAGCGGCGGCACGTTCCCGTCGATGCGGCGGCGCGCGACCGCGACCGCATCGAGGGCGCGCAGCGCCGCCTCGGGCCGCAGGACCCGCGCGGCCGCCTGCACCTGCGGATCGGACTCGCGGTTGATCGACGAGCCGGGCACGCCGAGGCCGGCCAGCAGCACGTCGCGGCCGACCGACAGCAGGTCGACGAGGACCCGGTCGACGCCGTCCCGCAGACTGCGGGTCGCACGGCGCTTCAGATCGTCCTCGAGCTGCCTGACCTGCGAGCGCAGCTGCGGCGGAACCGTGCCGCCCGGCTCGACGCCGAGCGTGCGCAGCAGCGCCTCGCGCTCGGCCTCCTCCTGCTGCGCGCCGAACGCCTCCGCATCCGCCTTCGCCAGATCGACGAGCTCCGCGGCAGCGCGCGCCGCATCGCCCGCGTCCCGGATCTGCAGGGCGAGCTCCACGGTCCTGGCCCGGCGCGAACGAGCGTCGGCGTCGGTCGCGAGCCGATGCGCCATGCCGATGTGCGACTGCGCCTCCCGCGTCGAGCGCTCCGCGAGCGACGGCTCGACGCCGTCGCGCTCCACGAGCAGCCGGGCCACGTCCTCCACCTCCGGCACGCGCAGCCGCAGGCTGCGCACGCGCGAGCGGATCGTCGGCAGCAGGTCGGCCTCGC
>JAGIAU010000068.1 GCA_017744755.1 Microbacteriaceae bacterium | reverse complement strand
GTCTCGGCCTGGTCGTCGAGGGTGTGGCCGAGGAGGATCGCGGTCGCGCCCGTCTCGGCGCGCGCGGCGTCGAGCGCGGCGTAGCGGGCCCGGCGCGCGGCGGCCTCGGGGCCTGGGTATGGCCCTTCGTCTCGCTGTGCTCGCTCAGGGACCAGCGCCTCCGGCCGCGAGGCGACCTCGACCCTGCGGATCTCGACGGGGGCGAGGCCGAGCGCGCGGGCGTGCGCGGCAGCGCGTTCCGCCGCCTCGGCCGAGCCCGACTGCAGGCCGTGGTCGACGATGACGGCGCCGGCGCGGAGGCCCGCGCGCGGCGCCTCGAAGGCGGTGGCTGCGGCGAGCGCGAGCGAGTCGGGGCCGCCGCTGAGGGCCACGAGGACGAGTGCGGGTGCGTTCTCCCCGTCGGCACCCCCGCGAGTGTGCAGTTCAGGCCCCGCGCTGCCGTGGCGCGGGGCGCCAACTGCACGCTCGAGCAGATGCTCCCGGTCCCGACGTTCGGCAGTGTGCAGCTGTGGCCCTTCGGCGGCAGCGCACGGGGTGTCGACTGCACGCTCGCGGGCGGCGGGCGGCGTGAGGGGGGCGAGGGCGTCCCGGACCGCGCGGCGGACGTCGGCCATCGCCGGAGACAGTCGGGGGCGCACGTCGATTACGGTAGTCGCGGAACATCCCGGTCGAACCGACCACGAGACTTCAGGAGCACCCATGGGCGCCTACGACGCCGTCATCGAGATCCCCGCCGGCAGCCGGAACAAGTACGAGGTCGACCACGAGACCGGGCGGGTGTTCCTCGACCGCTACCTCTTCACGCCGTTCGTGTACCCGACCGACTACGGCTTCTTCGAGAACACGCTCGGCCTCGACGGCGACCCGGTCGACGTGCTCGTGCTGCTCTTCGAGCCGGTGTTCCCGGGTGTCGGCGTCAAGGTCCGTCCCGTCGGCCTCATCGACATGGAGGACGACGGCGGCATCGACACCAAGATCATCGCGGTGCCCTACAAGGACCCCCGCTGGGCGCACATCCAGGACATCGCGGACGTCCCGGAGCACACGCGAGCGGAGATCCAGCACTTCTTCGAGCACTACAAGGACCTCGAGCCCGGCAAGTGGGTCAAGCTCGGCGGCTGGCGCGATGCGGCCGCGGCCGAGCAGGTCGTCACCGAGGGCTTCGAGCGCTTCCAGGCCGAGGGGCACTGAGCTCGATCCCGCCGCGACAGAACGCCCTCCGCGCGCGGGGGCGTTCTGCGTCCCGCCTACAAGTACACCCCGAGCGCCGCGAGGAACTCCGTCGGGTCCGTCAGGTTCCCGTTGATGTACACGCCGAAGTGCAGGTGGCAGCCAGTCGAGTTGCCGGTCGTGCCGACGTAGCCGATCTGCTGGCCGGTCTCGACATGCTGGCCGGCTGAGACGAGCTGCCCGCCCTCGGGCTGGTGCGCATACCAGGTCTCGACGCCGCCGCCGTGGTCGATGACGGTGAGGTAGCCGTAGCCGCCGGAGTTCCAGCCGGCCGACTCGACCCAGCCGTCATGCGCGGCGACGATCGGGTTCCAGCAGGACTGGGCCAGGTCGACGCCCTTGTGGAAGCCGCCATAGCCCGCGTCCGCGTAACCGTAGCCCGAGGAGATCCAGCCCCCGGCCGGGCGCACCCAGCCGGACGCGGAGACCTGGCCCCAGTCGACGCCGAGCGCCGCGAGCCGCTGCTGCGCTCGCACCTGGACGCCCGTGTTGTAGTCGGCCTCCGTCACGGCGCGCTGCTGCTGCAGCACGGCGAGCTGCGCCTCCAGCTCGGCCTGGTGCTGGCGCTGCTCGATGACGGCCTGCGTCGCCGCCTGCGACGCCGCCTCCGCCGCAGCCATCGCGGCCGCGGCCTCCTGCTCGAGGCGCTGCAGCTCCGTCTGCATGACGGTCGCCTGGTCGCTGAGCGACTGCGCCGTGTTGCGCTGCTGGATGGCCTGCTCGTAGAGCGTGTTCGCCTGGTCGGAGATGCGGCTCGAGACGCCGATCGCGCTGAGCAGCTCGTCCGCGTGGTCGGAGGCGGCGAAGAGGCTCAGCGTGGGATCGGCCCCGCCGATGCGCACGACCTGCGCGGCCCACTGGCCGGCGCGGCGCTCCGACTCGACGGCGATCGACTCGGCGGCGTCGCGCTGCTCGAGCAGCGCCGCCGTCTCCGACTTCTTCGCCTGGTACTGGGCGTCGATCTCCTGCCACTTCTTGCCCTTGGCGACGAGGTCGGCCTTCGTCCGCTCGACCTCGGCCTGCAGCTGGACGAGGAGCGCCTGGATCTGCTGGACGGCGGAGGCTGCTGCGGCCTCGTTGTTCTGCGCGGCGACGACGTCGTCCCAGGTGGGATAGTCGTCGGCGGCGGCGGTCGTCGGGACGAGCAGCGCGGCGGTGACCACCGACAGCACGACGGCGCTCGTGAGCGCACGGTGACCACGACGCATGGCTTGCCCCTCCCATCCGGACCTGGCCACCCTAACCCTCAAGCGGCGGATGAAGGCTGGAGAACGCGCCGGGCGGGGAGGCGTTCTCAGGATCGTCACCTGGCGTTCGGACCGGTTGGCCCCGTCCAGCGGCCTGCCGTAGGCTTGGGCGCTGGCTCCCGGCTGCGCCGGGCGACACGGCCCCATCGTTTAGCGGCCTAGGACACCGCCCTTTCACGGCGGCAGCACGGGTTCGAATCCCGTTGGGGTCACCGAGTCGTCGCCCGCCGGGAGCGTTCTGCTCCGGCCGTCCGCGTGTTCTAGATCGTCTCGCTGCCGGCGACCGCGTCCTGATGCACGTGCCGCACGCCGCCGAGCCGGACGCTCACGACCGCGAGGACCGCCGCCGGGACGATGAGCACGATGCCGACGAGCGCCGGCGAGGTGTAGCCGAGACCCGACGCGATCGCGAGGCCGCCGAGGTAGGCGCCGAGCGAGTTCCCGAGGTTGAAGCTCGAGTGGTTCGACGCGGCGGCGAGCGACTGGCCGTCGCCGGCGACGTCCATGAGCCGGGTCTGCACGGCCGGGTTGATGACGAGGGCGGCGAAGCCCACCACGAAGGCGCCGACGAACACGCCCACGGCGTTCGGCGCGAGCAGGAAGAAGAGGCCCAGCGCTGCGGCGAGCGCCACGAAGCCGCCGAACACCGTGCCCATGACCGAGCGGTCGGCGAGGCGCCCGCCGAGGAGGTTCCCGCAGAACATCCCGAGGCCGATCGTCGACAACGCCCACGGCGTCGCCTCCTGCGGCAGCTGCGTCACGCGGACGACGACGTCGGCCATGTAGCTGTAGACCGCGAAGAAGCCGCCGAAGCCGATCGCGCCGATCGCGAGGGTGATCCACACCTGGGGGCGGCGGAACACGCCGAGCTCACGGCGGACGCTCGCGCCCTCGTCGGCCGGGATCCGCGGGACGACGGCGATGACGCAGACCGTGCTCAGGGCGAAGACCGCCGCCACCGCGAGGTAGGCGGTGCGCCAGCCCGCCTGCTGCCCGAGGAGCGTGATGAGCGGGACGCCGACGACGTTCGCGATCGTGAGGCCCGTCATGATGAGCGAGACGCCGAGCGCGCGGCGCCTCGGCCCGAGCAGCCGCGCCGCCGTCAGCATCGCGATGCCGAAGTAGGCGCCGTGCGGCAGGCCGGCGACGAAGCGGGCGGCGAGGACGAGGCCGAACGTCGGCAGCAGCGCGGAGGCGATCGTCGAGAGGGTGAACACGGCGAGCAGGCTCGCGAGCAGCGCCTTCCGCGGGACACGGGCGCCGAACGCCGCGATCGCCGGCGCGCCCACGACGACGCCGAGCGCGTAGACGGCGATGAGCCAGCCGGTCTGGGCGATCGCCTCCTCGTGGTCCTGCTGGTCGAGGACCGGGAGGAGGGAGGCGCTGATCTGCGGCAGCAGCCCCATGACGACGAACTCGGTGAGTCCGATGCCGAACGTCCCGATCGCCAGCGCCGCGATCGCGAGCCAGACGCGGGCAGGGCTCAGGGTCTCGGGCGCGGTGCTCACTCGTCAGAATGGTACGCGCACCGAGTGTTCCGCCGGCTCCGGGCCTCGGTTTGGTCGCATGGCGCGCGGCCTGTAGAATCGGTTGGTCGTCCGGGCAGCCGGGAGACATGCAAGGCCCTGTAGCGCAGTTGGTTAGCGTGCCGCCCTGTCACGGCGGAGGTCGCGGGTTCAAGTCCCGTCAGGGTCGCGGAAGCGGCCTCACCCACGGGTGAGGCTTTTCCACAAGAGGCTCTGTAGCTCAGTTGGTAGAGCGCACGACTGAAAATCGTGAGGTCACGGGATCGACGCCCGTCGGAGCCACCGTTCAGCTCTCCTGTATCCGCGAGGTCGGGCTCGCCTGCCGGGTGCGCAAGGCGTAGTCCTACCCGATCCTCCGGCCCAGCCACTACCTTCCACCGGGATAGCCCACTGTCTCACCCGGGCGAAGAAGGGGTCCGCGAGGATTTCTCGGACGCGTGAAAAAGGAGGCGAGACCGGTCGCGGCCGCCTCTCGAACCTTCTACAGAAATCCCTGGTCATCTGGCCGCACGATCGTCTGCTCCGTCTCCGCGCCGGGACCGCGCGCTGTGCGATATCCGGGCTATCCGGCGCGTTCCGTCCCCTCCGTCTCCCTGTCCCCGCACCCGGCGGACCCCTAGGCTGTGCGAATCCTGCGTGTGACGGTCCTACGGCACATCTCGGGATCCCCCTCCCGCACATGATCCCTTTCCCCCATGCCACTGTTCGCCGCCTTCATCACGGCCCTGCAGAGATCGCCGCGCGACGCCGCGGCGATCCTCCGGGGGCACTGGCCCCGGTTCCGGCGCGACCGGGCGAGGGAGCTGGAGCAGGCGCTGACCGGCTGGCGGCGCAGCACGCTGCTGCAGGTCCCGGAGCTCGGCATCGTGCTCGGCCTCGTCCTGCAGGAGCGTCCGAGCCGGCGGGCTGAGGGGCTCCGGCTCATCGCGGACGCCCTCGACCACCTCGTCGAGCCGGCGGAACGGCCCCAGGCGCTCCTGTCCGCCATCCTCCGGAGCTCCGCGGTGCGGGCGCTCAGCGACCGCGCCGCCGACACCGGCGCCGCGGCGGAGCGCCTGCGCCGCCTGCTGCCGACGGAGCGCGACGAGATCGCCGCGATGCTCCCGGCGGCGCTCGTCGAGCTCGCCAAGTCGCATCTGGCGGCCGGGGAGTTCGACGAGGCGGCGGCCGTCGCGGGCGCGATCCGCGAGCTGCCGTACCCGATCGAGCGGCGAGAGCTGCTCGACTCGCTCGGCATCGGCGCGCTCGCGGCCGCGATCGTCGGCGAGGTCCGGCTGGCGCGCTCGCATCTCGAGGAGATCGAGCAGAGCAACCGTCTCTCGGACCCACCGCCGACCGGCGCCCGCATCGCGCAGCTCATCCTCGCATTCGAGGACGGCGAGTCGGCGGCGGAGGTCTCGCTCGCCGAGGAGATCTGGACGCTCACCGCGGCGCACGAGATCGGTCCGCTCCTCGCCTATCTCCGAGCCCTCGCCGACATCGGGTCGGGGCGCGCCCGGCAGGGGATGGTCGCCCTCGACGAACGCCTCCTGGCGAGGACGCGCCCATCGGTCCCGCCGGCGCTGGCGAGCTGGCTCGACGCCGCGCGCGTCGCGCTGGCGCTCGCCGCGGGCGACGCGGTCGCGGCGAGGGAGGTGCTCGACCGCGCGGACCGGGAAGCCCCCATCGTCCGCCTCGCGGCGGCGCGGATCCACCTCTACACGGGCGCTCCCGGCCTGGCGATCGCCGAGCTCCGGGAGCTCATCCCGATCCCCGTCCACGACCGCTTGGGGCCTCGGCTGTGCACCGAGCTGTACGCGCTCCTCGGCACAGCCCGTCGACGCCTCGGGGACCACCGGGGCGCCATCGCCGACCTCTCCCTGGCCCTCGGCGCGATGCGCGAGTTCGGGCTCCGCTCGACGTTCTGGCTCGTCCCGCTCGAGTCGGACGACGAGCTCTCGGCATGGGCCGCGGATCTCGGCGACGAGACGCTCGCCGCCGATCTCGCCGCGCTGCCCATGCCCAGGCACGGCCTCCGCGCCGCGCGGCCGCTCGGCACCCTCACCGAGCGCGAGCAGGTGATCCTCGGTCATCTCGAGTCGGACCTGACGCGCTCCGAGATCGCCGCCGAGCTCTTCGTCTCGGAGAACACGCTCAAGGCGCAGCTGCAGTCGATCTTCCGCAAGCTCGGGGTGCGCAGCCGGCTGGAGGCGGTGCTCGTCGCCCGCGAGAACCTGCCGACGACGCGCGCCGATCACCCCGCCACCTAGCCCAGCCGCGGCGGGCATAGCCCTTTCGCATCCGGCATCGCCCGGCGACTTCGCCCGCCGCCACCCGTTCGCTCACGGTTAACGTCATCGCGGCGGGGTGCATCGACGCGCCCGTCGATCGGGGGAGCTCCGTCCGGCGCCGGGCGCCGTGACGTCGCCTCTCGTCCGTGGCACCAACCCCCTCTAGTGATCGGATGGACCAGCAATGAGCAGCATCGACGACCTGTGCCGGAGCGTTCTCGACGACATCGAAGGCGGGCTCGGCGTCGCCGTCATCGACCTGCACAGCGGTCTCCTGCTCGGCGCGGCGCACAGCGTCCCCTACTTCACGCAGACGAACCTCGACGCCCTGGCCGCCGCCGCGGTCGAGATGTTCCGCGGCCGGCTGACCTCGAGCATCGAGGAGCTCATCTCCTCCGAGCGCGGCACGCCCAACCGGCACATGATCGACGAGATCCAGATGTCGACGCCCGGCACCTATCACTTCATGCTCGTGCTGCCGAACAAGCCCGACGCGCTCATCTCCCTCATCACCACGAAGCGCGCGAATCTCGGCGCCGGCTGGAGCTCGCTCCGCCGTGCGACCGCGGTGCTCGAGCCGATGCTTCCCTAGGCGGGCTCGCGCACCTGGGGGGCGGCGGCGCGGCGGCGGCTGAGCCGTCGCCGCGCCGTGCGCCCCTCCTCCTGCTGGACGCGGGAACGGGAACGGGCGCCGCGGCGCGCGGTGAACGTCCCGTCGATGCAGGGGGCCGCCGCTCCGACGACACGGGCGACACCGAGGACACGGACGCCCCGATTTTCCCGGGCTCCCTCGCAGATGCCAGCCCCGCCGTGCAGAATGCCCCCGGAAGCATTCGAGGGGTGAGGGTGGGGCTATGACGACGGAGATGTCGACCCGGTCCGAGGACGGTCCGCTGATCGCGGAGCCGCTGGTGACGGACGCGCCGGCGGCGACCGGCATGACGATCCCGGAGGTCGCGGGACTCGCATCGCGCATCGCGCACAGCATCGAGCGGGTCATCGAGGGCAAGCGCGACGCCGTCGTCACGGCCCTCGCCACACTGCTCGCCGAGGGCCACCTGCTCATCGAGGACGTGCCCGGCGTCGGCAAGACGATGCTCGCCCGCGCGCTCGCGCGCTCGGTCGACGGCGCTGTGAACCGCGTCCAGTTCACGCCCGACCTCATGCCGAGCGACGTCATCGGCGTCGCCGTCTTCGACCAGGTCGAGCGGCGCTTCGAGTTCCAGCCGGGAGCCGTCTTCGCGAACGTCGTCATCGCCGACGAGATCAACCGCGCGAGCCCGAAGACGCAGTCCGCCCTGCTCGAGGCGATGGAGGAGCGCCAGGTCTCCGTCGACGGCCACACGCACGACCTGCTCGACCCGTTCATCGTCGTCGCGACGCAGAACCCCATCGAGATGGAGGGCACCTACGCCCTCCCCGAGGCGCAGCGGGACCGCTTCATGGCCCGAATCGAGATGGGCTATCCGAGCGGCGAGAGCGAGGTGGACATGCTCGACCGCCGCGACCTCGCGGAGCCCCTGGAGACCATCGAGCCCGTCGTGACGGTGCACGTCCTCCGCGACATGATCGACACCGTGCGCACGGTCTTCGTCTCCCCCGCGGTCAAGGAGTACGCCGTCGCGCTCGCGACGGCGACGCGCCACCACCGCGACCTCCGCCTCGGCGCGAGCCCGCGCGCGACGCTGCAGCTGGTGCGCGCCGCGAAGGCGCGTGCGGCGCTCGCGAGCCGCAGCTACGTGCTGCCGGACGATCTCGCGGCGCTCGCCGTGCCGGTGCTGAGCCACCGCCTCATCCCGACGAGCCGCGCGCTCGGGCGGCAGCGGGACGGCGCGCGGCTGCTCGAGGAGATCGTCCGGAGCATCGTCGCGACGGTGCCGGCGCCCCGCGCCGACTGACGCGCCCGTCCCTGCGAGTCGCCGTGACCGACACGACCGAGGACCGCGAGCCGCGGCCCAGACCCCGCCCGACGCTGCGCGGCTGGCTCGTCATCGCCGCGACGGCCGTGCTCGTCGTCGTCGCCGTCGGCACGCGGCGGCAGGACGTGTTCTTCCTCGGGGCGCTGCTCGGCCTCGTCGTCATCGGCTCGCTGCTGTCGTTGCGCTGGTCGCGGCCGCGGCTCGAGGCGCGCCGCACGATCCGGCCCGACGCGGTGGACGCGGGCGATGACGCCGAGGTGTCGATCACGGTCACGGGTCGCGATGCGCGGCTCGTCGAGCAGCACTGGCTGGACGGCGCGCCCGACGGGCTCGTCGTGCACCGGCACCCTGGCATCGACGTGGTCGCGGGGGGACCAGCGCATCCCGGCTCCCTGAGCGACGCCGCCCCGAGCGCGCGCAGCGAGTCGAAGGGCGGCCGGGTCCTCCGGTATGCGATCCGCGGGGCGAGGCGAGGCCGCTACGAGCTCGGCCCGCTCCGCATCCGCCGCCGCGACCCCCTCGGCCTCGCGCGGGCGGACGCCGTCGTCGGCGGCACCGGCTCACTGCTCGTGACGCCGCGGGTGACCCCGCTCGACGACTCGCCGCTCGACGAGGCGGCGGCAGGCGGCACGGAGCTCGTCATCATGCGCCGCACGGCGCCGTCGCCCGACGAGGTCGCCGTGCGCGACTACGAGCGCGGCGACCCGATCCGCCGCATCAACTGGCGCGCCAGCGCGAAGCGCGACCGGCTCATGGTCCGTCAGGAGGAGCAGCGCAGCAACCCGCAGAGCTGGCTCCTGCTCGACACCGTCGCGCCGCCGTATGCGAAGGCGAGCGACCCGTTCGAGCTCGGCATCGAGCTGGTCGCCTCGCTCGGCGCCCACGCGATCGAGCGCGGCTTCCTCGTCGGCGTCGTGGAGACCGGCGTCCCGCAGCTGCAGGGCGAGGCGGCGCCGGGCGGCGCCGCGTTCTCCCCGCCGGAGGGCGCACGACTGCTCGCGACGGAGCTCGCGAGCATCGGCGGCGCGCTGCGGGGAGCGGACCCGATCGGCTCCTTCGCGGACGCGATGCGGCGCGGCGGCGCGGGCACGGCTGCGTTCGCGGTGCTCGTCGGCGGGCCGGGCGAGTGGTGGGCCGAGCTCGCCGGGCTGCGCGGCCTCGCGGAGCCCTGCGTCGCCTTCCTGCTGACGCCGAAGGCGGCCGACGCGCACGCCGAGCTCTCGGCGGCCGGCTGGACCTGCGTCGTCGCCGAGGAGGGCATGGGGGTCGAGGCGATGTGGGCGGCCGCGGCCGCGGCGTCGGGCCGGCGGATGGGGGTGCGGCGTGACTGACGTGCTGCGCGACCCGCTGCCGGACGCCGCGACGCGGGCGAGGAT
>JAGIAU010000067.1 GCA_017744755.1 Microbacteriaceae bacterium | reverse complement strand
GTGCAGGAGGGGGCGTCGGCGTCGTATACGCCGTCGGCGTCGGATGTCGGCAAGTACGTGTATGTGGTGGTGGATGCGGCCAAGGACGGGTATGCCTCGGCGGCGGCGCAGTCCGCGTGGCGCGGCTACGTCCTGCCATGACCCGTTGAATGATTCGTATCGGCGGGCGTCCTCGGAAATCGAGGACACCCACCGACACACGCCGGTCCCGTACCAGCCGTGCCAGTCGACGAGGGAGCGGACATGTCCCGTCCCAAGGCATGAGCCGGCCAGGCTGCCAGCGCGGCGGCTGAGCACCGCATAGAGGGTTTTCCACTCTATGAGGGAGGGCGGCGGGTGACCCATACGCTAGGCCCCGTGCGGATGGCGGGGTTCCTTGCGCGCGGCCGCTCGGTCGCGCTCGGCGTGGTCGCGGTGCTCGCCCTGGGCGTCGCCGTGCCGTTCTCGGCGGTCGGGATGGCCGATGACGCCGCCGCCGACTCCTCCTACACCGCGGAGTACACGATCGGCTGCGGGCCGAACCGCACCGCCGAGCTCGTCGCCGCGTTCAAGGAGATCACCGGCGGGAACATGCCCTCCGGCAACGCCTTCCACGGCTCCTATCTGCTCGGCAGCCCGAAGTCCTTCCATGTCAGTCTCGCGCCCGGCTGCGTCTACGAGTTCTCGGCCTCCTACGACGGGCAGAACGCGCTCCCCGCGGTCGGCGGCGACCTGCTGAACGAGAAGGCGAGCTACTACGGCATCGAGGAGCACATCGTCCTCGACGGCAATGGCGCGACCTTCAAGCGCACCGGCGGCGCGCCGTTCCGCTTCCTCTCCGTCCGCAACAGCCAGGCCAGCCTGACGGTCAACGACCTCACCCTCATCGGCGGTCAGGCGCCGGACGGCACCCATGAGCCGGCCGAGTGGTGGTGGTACGCGGCGAACCTCGCGATGCAGGTCATCACGACGGCCGCGACGATGGGGTCCTCCACGGTGTTCGCCGCGGCGGTGACCACCTACTCCCGGATCAAGACCCTCATGAAGGTCGCCGGGGTCGTCGGCAAGTACATCTCGGGGACGACGTCGGACGCGGAGATGGGCCCGGTGACGCCCGGCAGGCCGGGCGGGGCCATCTCGAGCGACGGCAACCTGATCCTCAACCGCACGGTGTTCCAGAGCAATCGTGCGGGCGACGGCGGCAACGGCGCCGACGCGGACGGCCAGGACGGCGCCGGCGGCGGCTCCGGCGGCGCCGTCTTCATCGGCGTGACGGGCTCCCTGATCGCCTCCGACAGCACGTTCTCCGGCAACCGCGCCGGCGCCGGCGGCGTCGGGTCCTACGGCGCATCCGGCCTCGTCGGCGGCGGTGGCGACGGCGGCGACGGGGGCGACGGCGGCGCGATCGCCTCGTACGGCCCGACCCTCATCCAGGGCAGCGTGTTCACGCAGAACCAGGTCGGGCTGCCCGGCGGCCCCGGCAAGGACTGGGGCGTCTGGCAGAGCAGCGGCGACTACGGGATCGGCGGCGCCGTGCTGCTCGGCGGCACCGACGGGACGCCGAGCACGGTCGACTCGAGCAGCTTCGTGGAGAACGGCACGCGCGCCGGGGGACTGGGCGGCGCGATCGCCACCGGCATGACGGTGCAGGCCGAGGTCTCGAACTCGACCTTCGCGCGCAACGCCGCCGGCACCGGCGGGGCGCTCGTCGCGAGCACCTACTACGCGATGACCGACCCGGAGTGGGGCAGCCCGACCTTCGGCCAGTGGATCAACAACGGGAACTCGATCGACGTCCGCAACTCGGTCTTCATCGGCAACAGCGCGAACGACGGCCGATCGGTGCATGCCGGCGCCGGGAACTCGGTCCAGCTGCGCAACTCCGTCATCGTCGGCGGGGGCATCGGCGCGTCGGAGTGCGAGCGGTCGGGGACCTGGCAGGGCTACGGCGCCGGGCAGATCGGCACGGCGGGGCTCGTCCTCGACACGGGGGACCCTGACTGCCAGGGAACGATCGCGGCCGCGGAGCAGCTCGCCCTCGGACCGCTCGCCGCCTCCGAGACTCCGGCGGGCGTGCTCGGGGTCGTGCCCGGCGAGGCGAGCGTGCTCCGGGACGCCGGCGATCCGGCCTACTGCCCGGACTACGACGCGCGCGGCCTCCCACGGAACGCCGCGACCCGCGGCACCTGCGACGTCGGCACGATCGACCACTTCGAGTGGCCCGCGACGAGCCTCGGCACCCTGTACCAGGGCGACTACCAGACGGGCGCGTCGGACGCGGCCGCGAGCTGGCCATGGAACTGGCCGGACCCCTCGTCCTGGTTCATCTCGAACGGCTATCTCGACCCCTACGGCGGCGAGGAGTTCCAGACCGTCCTCGACGGCCCGGGGCACGTCTACTTCTACCTCCCGCCGAAGATCGAGGTGGAGAACGTCCACTACGTGCTCAAGGTCCTCCAGCGAGGCGGCGCCACCGAGCTCCGGCTCGACCACGACGGCGAGGCGATCACCGACTTCTTCCGGGTGCCGGTCGTCTTCACGGACTACGGTCCGACCGACGTGGAGCTCTGGGTCGAGACCGCCTTCGGCGACCGGATCAAGCTGGACTCCCAGTCCTTCGACGTCGTGAACGCCGACAACCACGCGCCCGTGCTCAGCTTCTCGCCGGACTACTCCGGCCTCCAGTACGTCGACCACTACACGACGCAGCACTTCGTCGTCACGGTCTCGGACGCCGATCCCGACTCGAGCTGGACCTTCTCCCAGACGCCGAGCTGCGGCTCGAACGCGACGCTCCGCAACCTTCGGACGCTCGCGGATCGCTTCGAGTTCGACTGCGACTTCGGCGCGGGCAGCTCCGGACCGTCCTACCCGCGCAGCCGGGTCTCGGCGCAGGTGATCGACGACCAGGGCGCGAAGAACGCCGTGGTGCAGTTCCCGGATCCGCAGATCCGCTACCAGCCGGCGCGGCTCTACAGCGGGTGGAGCGAGGAGCGCACCATCCCGGTCGGCGGCTCCCAGACCTTTCACTACGAGCTGCGCGGCGACCCGATCGACCTCGCCGCCCGGGCGGCCGAGCCGGCGTCGATCGGGGAGCAGGTCTGCGGCAGCTACCTGACGGGCCCGACCCAGCAGCAGGCCACCGCCTCCGGCGGCGCCCTCCTCGGCTCCTTCGTCTGCACCGCGACCGACGCGATCGGCAAGGGCGTCGGCAGTATCGCGCACGGCTCGTACGAGGCCGGGGCGCTCGGCGTCTACGGCACGACCTTCCGCTTCGACGGCTCGGAGCGGCACACCTCCCGGTACCAGATCATCGCGCCCGTGACCATCACGGCTCCGAGCCGCGTCTACGCGGTCGACGGGCCGCCGCTCTCCGTGACGCTCGGCGCCCTGAACCACCCGGACCCGGCGACCGTCGGCTCGACCTACATCGACTGGGGGGACGGCAGCGGTCCGCAATGGCTGAGCGCCGGCTGGGTGCCGGGGACCTACGGACACGTGTATGCGGCGGCAGGCGAGCACGAGGTGCAGGTCATCGCCCGGGTGAGCGACGGAGCCGAGGAGACCGACGTCGTGGTCTGGACGACGACGGTCGTCGACACCGAGGCCGCCCGCCCCGTGCTCGACGGCCTGCCCGGCACGATCACGCTGTCCAACGCCTCGGCGGACGCCGCGACGCTCCACTACCTCGTGACGGCGTCCGATCCGTTCCAGGGCACCCGCGAGCTCGCCTGCTCGATCGCCGACGGCGCGGTCCTGCCGATCGGGACCGTGACCGTGGACTGCTCGGCGAGCAGCGGCCAGCCCTACCCGGCCGGCAGCGCTCCGACCACGAGCGGATCCTTCGAGGTCGTCGTGCGGGATGTGCTCGCGCCGGTGCTCGGCACGCCGACCGTGCAGCAGACGGTGGTCGATGGCGCGACGACCGTCGACTTCAGCATCCTGGTCGAGGACGACGACCCGGCGGCCCAGATCGCCTGCACGCCCTCGAGCGGGAGCGTGTTCCTCGCCGGCGTCACGACCGTCTCCTGCACCGCGAGCGACACCGCGGAGAACACCGCCTCGCTCACCTTCCTGGTGAACGTCGGCGAAGGCGCCCCGCCGCAGATCGTCGTGCCGGAGCAGGTCACGGCGAGCTCGGCGAACGGCGCCGGGGTCGTCGTCGAGTACGCGGTCACCGCGAGCGACCAGCTCGGCGCTCCGGTGACGCCGAGCTGCTTCCCGCCATCGGGCGGCCGGTTCGCGCCGGGCACGACGACGGTCTCCTGCAGCGCGACCGACGGCAACGGGAACTGGAGCACGGCGTCGTTCCCCGTCGTCGTCTACGGCGGGACGGTCACCGACGCCGTGACGCTGGCGAGCCAGTTCGAGCGCGGCGGGCAGACGACGGGCGGCATCCGGACGAACGCCGTCAAGCTCGGCGCCGACATCGCGATCGAGGCGGCGAGCGACGGCACGGGACACGCGCTCCGGCTCGCTCCGGGCGACGTCGTGACGCTCGACCTCGCCGGCCACGCGCTCGCGGTCGAGGGCCCGAAGGGCTCCGCGGCGATCGAGGTGCCGCCGGGCGCGACCCTGACGGTCATCGACTCCTCGTCCGGTCGCACGGGCGAGCTCAGCGTCCGGGCGCAGGGCGGGGGCGCGGCGATCGGCGGATCCGTCTGCCGCAGCGCCGGCACGATCGTGATCGGCCCCGGCGTGCACGGGACGGCCCTGTCGATCGGCGGCGACGGCATCGGCGGGGGCGCGGCGATCGGCGCCGGCACCTCGCTGACCCCGGCGGTCATCGCGCACTTCGGGCTGAACCCCTCGGCGGTGTCCTGCGACGCATCCCTGTCCGGCGGCACGCTGCGGCTCACCGGCATCGCGTACGGCGAGGGCTCGCCGAGCGCGGCCGGAAGCAGGGCGGGCGGCACGACGACGGCGCCCGGTGCCGCGATCGGCTGGACGGCGCCGGCCGCAGGCCAGCCGCGCGAGGCCGTCTGGGCGATCCTTCCGGAGGACACCGGCGCCGACCAGGGCATCGGCTTCGGCCCGAGCGGCTGGCTCACCGTGCACCTGGGAGGCGGCACCGCCTCGGACGAGCTCGGCGGTCCGCTCGCCGTGCCGGAGCAGCTCGTGTTCACCCGCTTCTCGCTCAACCCCGGCGATCTGCCGCCCGCCGCCGACGAGGCGGAGAACCCCGGTGTCGCCGACCCGGTGCGCAGCGGCTACTTCTTCGGCGGCTGGCGCGACGCGTCCGGCGAGGCCTGGGGCTACGACCGCTCGACGGCCGCCTCGGACTTCGCGTCGGGACAGGACGTCGACGTGGTCGCGAGCTGGATCCCGATGACCGGCGATGGCGATGCGCGGCAGCTGCAGGTCCCCGCGGGCGCGGACGCGCTGCTCGACCTCCGCGGCGCGCGCCTCAGCGTCAACGCCGATCCCCTCGCCTACGACGACCCCGGTCCGCACCCGGGCCCCGGCATCGCGCTCCCGCCGACGGCGACGCTGACGATCGCCGACACGACCGGATCCGGCGGCATCACCGTGCACGGCGGCGACGGCGCCGCGGGCATCGGCGGCGGCGCCGGGGAGGGCGCCGGCACGCTCGTCGTGCGCGGCGGCGATGTCCGAGCGAGCGGCTTCGGCGGGGCCGGCATCGGCGGCGGCTCGGGCGGCTCGGGCGGCACGGTCGAGCTCCACGGCGGCGACCTGACGGCGCTGAGCTACCCGGGCACGGTCGGCGGCGAGTCGGTGGCCGCCGCAGCGGCCGTCGGGGCGGGCCACGCCGGCGCGTCCGGCGGCACCGTGACCGCCTACGGCAGCGAGTACCTCGATCCGCGCTGGGAGCCCGACTGGGGCCCGAGCATGCCGAGCGACGGCGGCGGTCCGGGCGCCGCGGCGTACACCGCCGCGCCGGGGCCGCAATGGCTGACCGGCGCGAGCCTCGCCGCCGACGGCGAGGAGCCCAGCGTCTTCTCCGCGAGCTTCGGCTACCCCGTCGTGTTCCACCTCGATGGCGGGCTGCTGCCCGCGGGGGCGCTGCCCTGGGACATCGCCGACGGCGACTCGATGCTGAACGGCCCGCGCGGCGGCCTGCTGCAGTACGTCCCCGAGGCGAGCCCGGAGAAGGACGGCGCGGTCTTCGCCGGCTGGTACCTCGATGCGGCGCGCACGCTGCCGGTCGACTTCGGCACCCTCGTCCTCGCCGGGGAGACGGACCTCTACGCGCGGTGGAGCGACCCGGCGACCCGGCTCGTGCCGGACGGCGAGCCCGGCGTCGGGCCCTACCCGGTGCGGATCGGCGGCACGCTGAGCGCCACGCTGCCCACCAGCTGGAACGGCGGCGCGATCGTCCTCGGCACCGGAGCGCCGCCGGCGGAGCCGGAGGCGCTCCCCGAGGACGCCGACGCCGGGGCCGTCGCGGCGTACCAGGCCGCCTACGCCGACTACCTCGAGCTCCTCGCCGAGCATCAGGCCGATCCCTACGGCACCGGGGTGGGGCTGCAGGTCCACTACGAATGGCTGCGCGGCGGCGTGCCGATCCGCGACGCGCCCGATGCCGCGACGTACGCGCCGAAGCTCGCCGACCTCGGCAAGGCCGTGACCGTCCGGATCACCGCGTCCGCCGACGGCCTCGAGCCCTGGACGTGGACGAGCCCGGCCTCCGGCGGCGTCGTCGCGGGCGAGTACATCCCCTCCTCGTTCGACCGCGTCGGCTTCGATGCGCCGCAGATCGGCGACACGCTCGCGATCGAGGGCCTGTCTTGGGGCGCCTGGGACGGCGACGTGGGCACCAGCCCGGTGAGCCCGAGCGCGGTCAACTACACGTGGCTGCGCGGCACGACGGTCTCCGGCGGCGACCTCGTCGACGGGGTGCCGATCGCCGGAGCGGCGAACGCGCCGAGCTACACCGTGGGCGCGGCCGACGTCGGCCACCGGATCGCCCTCGTCATCACCGCGGCGGGCGACGGCTTCGCGCCGTACACGCTGTCGAACAGCCTCTCCGGTCCTGTCGTGGCCCGCGTCTTCGCCCCGGCCTCCGCGCCGACGATCACGACGAGCTGCGCCCCGGTCGTGAACAACTGCTGGCTCTACGCCGCCACGGGGACGTGGGAGCCGGCCGCGGGAAGGGCGTTCTCCTATCAGTGGTTCGCGGGGACCCCGGGCGGGGAGGTCCTCCCGCTCGCCGGCCGCACGAGCAGCTCGCTCAACACCGCCAACGTGCCGACCGGCCAGACCGTCTGGCTCGAGGTCACGGCGACCGCGCCGGGCTACGAGTCCGTGACGCTGCGGAGCGCGGACGGCGTCTACGTCGACGGCGGCCACTTCATCGTCGGCGCCGCGGGGATCCCGGTCATCACGAAGCAGAACGGGGCGCCGATCGGCGGGTCGACCGATCTCGTGCCCGGCAAGCGCATCGAGGCCGACTGGGACTTCGACGCCTGGAGCCCGATCATCTACCCGTCGTTCCAGTGGTTCGCGAGCGACACCGAGGGGGACCTGGGCAGCCCGATCAATGCGCCGACCACGAGCTCCCAGCTCGTCATCCCGGCAGGACTGTCCGGGAAGTATCTGCGCGTCCGCCTGACCGGCGCGATGGCCGGGTACCACACCGAGGTCCGCACGAGCACCGCGATCCAGCTCCCCGAGGCCGTCACCGTGCGCTTCGATGCCAACGGCGGCACCCCCGTCGAGGACGGCAGCACCCTCATCGGCACCCGGATCGCGCGCCCGGCGGATCCGAGCCGCGAGGGCTACGCCTTCGCCGGCTGGTACTCGGAGCTGCTCTACGGCGGCGGCCTCTTCGACTTCGATCAGCTCATCACGACCGACGATCGCGTCGCGACCGCGCGCTGGACGGTGAACGCGCTGCCGCTTCCGGCCGGCCCGATCGATCTCGGCTCGATCCCGATCCCCTCGGGGACGGCGCTCGCCGGCCTGTTCCAGGACCCGGAGCTGACGATCCCGGTCGACGTCTCGGCGCCCCTCGGCGCCCCCGTTTCGCTCTACCCGGCCTGGGTGCCGACGACCGTCGCGGACTGGCCCGGACTCGTCGCGGCCTTCGGGGCGATCGCGCCGATCGAGCGCAAGGTGACCCTCGCCGTCGACGGCGACTGGACGCAGACGGCCGACCTCGCCGTGCCGGACGGCTCGACCGTGCATCTCGACCTCGCGGGCCAGTGGCTGTACGCCAGCGGGCTCGAGGACGGTCGTGCAGGCCTCCGCGTCCCGCCCGGCGCCGCGCTGATCGTCGAGGACTCGGTCGGCGGCGGCCTGCTGAACGCGAGCCCGTACGGCGCGGCCGCCGGCATCGGCGGCGACGCGGGGGAGAGCGCCGGCGCCATCGCCATCCGGGGCGCCGCGGTCACCGCCTTCGGCGACGACGGGGCGAGCATCGGCGCCGGTGCCGGCGCATCGGGCGGCGGCACGCTGGAGATCGCGGGGAACGCGCTGGGCGGCCTCCCGCTGCTCACCGCCGCGCCCGGGACCGCCGCCGCCGCGATCTCGGTCGGCGGCACGCCGGTCGGTCCCTACGCGGACTTCTCGGCGAGCGCGCTCGACTACGGCCTGTACGGTCCGTTCAGCCGGGTCGATATCGCCTACGGGCACGCCGTGCATCTCGAGCTGGACGGCGGCGTGCTCGCCGAGGGCTACCTCGCCGACGCGGCGGTGCCGACGGACGGCTGGCACTACCTCGACCCCGCGCCGGTGAGCGAGGGCTACGGCTTCAGCGGCTGGTTCGCCGACGCGGAGCGCACGGTCCCGCTCGGCACGCACTCCGACGGCCACGGCGGCACCGTCGTCGACGTCACCGGCGACCTGACCGCCTATGCCGCCTGGACGCCCCTGCCGCCGGTGGCGATCGTGGTCGCCACGGGCGGCGACTGCGGCGTCGCGGTCGACCGTCCGGCGGCATTCGGCGATCTCGTCTGCGCCGTGTCCGCGGGCGGTGTCATCGACTCGCAGTGGACGCCCGACGGGACGGCATGGTTCCTCGACGGGCAGCCCGTGGTCTTCCAGTGGCTGCTCGACGGGCTCCCCGTCGACTCGACGGTCGACGCCGGGCCGCACGCGCCCTCCTTCCGCATCGCCGGCGGCGCGATCGGGCGGGAGCTCAGCGTCCGCATGACCGTCTCGGCGCCGGATGCGCCGCCGCTCGAGGCGACGAGCGACGCCGCGCCGATCGCGGCGGTCGTCGCCTCGACCACGCCGACGATCAGCGGGACGCCGGAGCCCGGCGCGACGCTCACCGCGGACCCCGGCACCTGGACGACGGCCGCGGACCGGTTCGCGTACACCTGGCTCCGCGACGGCGACCCGGTCGGCGCGGTCGACGTCGTCGGGGGCGACGAATACGCCGTCGGCGCGGCCGATGCCGGCGCCGAGATCAGCGTCCGGGTCAAATGGATCAAGGAGAGCTCGTTCTTCTCGGCGCTCAACACGACCGCGACCGCGACGAGTGCGAGCGCCCATGTGCCGGAGCCCGCTGCGGTCGCGCCGTCGATCGGGGCGTCGTCGGTTCCGGCGGGCACGGTCGGGGTGTTCTATGCCCAGGATCTGGGTCTGACGGGGAGTCCGTCGCCGTCGTTGGAGGTGACGGCGGGTGCGTTGCCGCCGGGTCTGGGTCTGACGGAGACGAGCATCTATGGC
>JAGIAU010000066.1 GCA_017744755.1 Microbacteriaceae bacterium | reverse complement strand
CCATCGTCGCTGGCTCGCTGAGCGAGCCGAAGGCGAGTGAAGCGCTACTGCTTGCCGAGGTCGTCGGCGAGGCCGCGGATCGCGCCCCGGACGTCCTTGCGCGCCTGCGTCGAGCTGCCCGGCTGGTAGCGGGTGTCGTTGCGCAGCACGGAGTGGACCGCGTCGGTCCAGGCGGTGCCGTCCCACCAGCGGTAGTTCGCGGGGTTGTGCGGGTCCGGGTACCAGCCGGCCTCAGGCAGCGGCGCCGCCGAGGCGACCTGCACATGCGGGTGCACGGGCGAGGGCTCCTCGGGCACCGCTGGAGCGGGGTCCGCCACCTCGTCGGAGTTCGGGGCGATCGTCGCCTCGGCCTCGGTGAGCTCGATGTCGTCCTCGTCCCACTCCTCCGAGACGGGCTCGGCTGCGAGGGCATCGGCCGGCTGCGCCGGTTCGACGGACGCCGGCCAGGCGGGAAGCGCGGGCTCGGCGGGAGCGGCGGCGGGCGGGGGCACGGCCTCCTGGCCCTTCGAGTCCCAGCCGATCTGCGAGAGCAGTCGCTCGTACTCGGACTGTCCTCCGTTGGAATCCGTCACGCGCACAACCTCCTCGGTCTCGTCCGCCCGGCCCACTCTACTCAGAAACGTGTTTCACGCGCGTTGCGCGAAGGCGGATTCGTACAGGCACACGCTCGCCGCCGTCGCGAGGTTGAGCGACTCCGCCTGGCCGTAGATGGGCAGTCGGAGCGCGCGGTCGGCGAGCGCCAGACGTTCCGCGTCCAGCCCCCTCGCCTCGTTGCCGAAGACCCATGCCGTGGGCTTCGCGAGGTCCGGCCGCGCCTCCAGCAGGTCGTCGCCGGACACGTCGGCGGCGAGGACCTGCAGGCCCGCGGCGCGCAGCGCCTCGGCCGTCTCGGCGAGCGTGACGCCGACGACGTGCGGGACGTGGAAGAGCGAGCCGGTCGTCGCCCGCACGACCTTCGGGTGGTAGGGGTCGACGGTCTGGCCGGAGAACACGACGGCGTCCGCCCCGGCCGCGTCGGCCGCGCGCAGGATGGTGCCGGCGTTCCCCGGATCCCGGATCTCCTCGAGCACGGCGACGAGCCGCGGCCGCAGCGCGACGACCTCCTCGAGCGTCGAGGGGAACTGCTCGGCGACGGCGACGACGCCCTGCGGCGTCACGGTGTCGGCCATCGCCTCGAGCACCTTCTCCGTCACGGCGGCGATCTCGACGTGCGCCTGCTCGGCCGCCCTCGCGAGGTCGGCGTGCCGCTCGATCGCCGCCTTCGTCGCGTACACCTCGGCGAGCAGGCCCGCGCGGAACGCGAGCGCCTCGCCGACCGCCTGCGGCCCCTCGAGCAGGAACCGGCCCGTCTCGCGCCGGCCGTCGCGCTTCGCGAGCTTCGCGACGGCGCGCACCCGCGGACTGCGCGGGTTGTCGATCACGGCCACCAGCCTAGGGCTGCGGCGTGCGCTCCTGGTGCTCGACTGCTTGCCGGCCGGTGAACTCGTCCATCGTGTCGTTGACGCCGAGGAGGTCGGCGAGCCAGTCCCAGGCGACGACCGGGAGCATGCGGCCGATGGGCTGGACGCGCAGGAACGGCGGCATGACGAGCTGCAGCCGGTCGCGCTCGATCGCGTCGACGACGCGACGCGCGACGTCCCGCTCCTGCAGGATCGGCAGGACGAGCGGCCACTTCGTCCGCACCCCGTCGAACATGCCCGTGTCGATGTAGTACGGCGCCACGACGAGCGTCGAGACGGGCGCGCGGTCCTTGCGCAGCTCGGCGCGCAGCGACTCGGCGAACCCCATCGCGGCCCACTTCGACGCGGAGTAGTCGGTCTGCTTCGCGACGCCGATGAGGCCCGCGGCGGAGGCGATCGTCACGACCTTGCCGCGCCCCCGCTCGAGCATGCCCGGCAGGAACGCGCGGGTCGTCCAGTACAGCGCGAGCGCGTTCACCTCGAAGGTGCGGCGGATCTGCGCCTCGCTCGCCTCCAGGAGGCGCTTGCCGGTCACGACGCCGGCATTGTTGATCAGCACGTCCACCGCGCCGGCCTCCTCGGCCGCGGACGAGACGGCTCCGGAGTCGGTCACGTCGACGGCCTGCGCCGACGCCCGGCCGCCGAGGGTGCGGATCTCCTCCGCGACCCGCTCGCCGGCGAGGGCGTTCAGATCCCAGACGACGAGCTCGGCGCCCAGGCCCGCGGCCTCCAGCGCCATCCGGCGCCCGAGACCGGAACCGGCGCCCGTGATGAGGACACGAGCGCCGGTCAGGTGCATTGCTGGACTCCGAGGAGCGCTACGCGCGGGGCGCGTTCACGTCGGCCGGGAGGGCCGCCTTCGCCGCGGCGACGAGCGTCGCGAACGTGGGGGCGTCGTTGACCGCGAGCTCCGCGAGGATGCGGCGGTCGACCTCGATACCGGCGAGGCCGAGGCCCTGGATGAAGCGGTTGTACGTCAGGCCCTCGGCACGGGCGGCCGCGTTGATGCGCTGGATCCAGAGGGCGCGGAACTCGCCCTTCTTCGCGCGGCGGTCCCGGTACGCGTAGACGTGCGAGTGCAGGAGCTGCTGCTTGGCCTGCGAGTAGAGGCGCGAGCGCGTGCCGCGGTAGCCCGAGGCGCGCTCGAGGGTGGTGCGGCGCTTCTTGAGCGAGTTGATGGCGTTCTTGACGCGTGCCATTTCGGTGTTCTCCTAAGTCTTCCGTCAGCTCACTTGCCCAGCAGGCCCTTGATGACCTTCTGGTCGGCCGGCGCGAGCACCTGGTCCTGGTTGAGCGAGCGCTTGCGCTTCGAGGACTTGACCTCGAGGTTGTGGCGCATGCCCGCCTGCTGCTTCATGACCTTGCCGGAGCCGGTCACCTTGAAACGCTTCTTCGCACCGGAGTGCGTCTTCTGCTTCGGCATCTCTTCCCTCTTATTCGGCAGACTCGGCGGTCTGCGTCTCGTTCTCCGCCGGGGCGGTCTTCTCGGCGCGGGCGGCCTCCTTGGTCGCGGCCTTCGCCGCGACCTGCTCCGCCTTCACCGTGGCCTTGTTCTTGAGCGGACCGATGATCATCACCATGTTCCGCCCGTCGATCTGCGGGCTGGACTCCACCGAGCCGTACTCGGCGACCTCCTCCGCGAACCGCCCGAGCAGTCGCACGCCCGCGTCCGGACGCGACTGCTCGCGGCCCCGGAAAAGGATCATCGCCTTGACCTTGTCCCCCTGCTGGAGGAACTCGATCGCGTGCTTCCGCTTCGTCTCGTAGTCGTGCGTGTCGATCTTGAGGCGGAAGCGGACCTCCTTGAGGACCGTGTTCGCCTGGTTGCGCCTGGCCTCCTTGGCCTTCCGCGCCTCCTCGTACTTGAACTTCCCGAAGTCCATGATCTTGACGACGGGAGGCTTCGAGTTGGGCGCGACCTCCACGAGGTCGAGTTCCGCCTCCCGGGCGAGGCGCAGGGCGACCTCGATGGGGACGACGCCGACCTGCTCGCCCGCGGCTCCGACGAGGCGGACCTCGGGGACGCGGATGCGGTCATTGGTGCGCGGATCGCTGATGCTGGCTCCTTCGTAGGACTACTGGATGCGGTCCGCGGAGCGCTGCGATTCCGATGGCATGGTGAACGCCATCTCGCACCCTTACAGCTGCCGGCCCTGCGCGAGCCGACGGAGTGCAACGACCGGTTAGCCTTGGATGGCGCCGGTGGGAGTGATCTCCGCTTCCCTGTCATGCGGGCTCGCGCCCGAATGACCGCACAAGCTTAGCAGAGAGACCGATGACGGACCAGAACGTTCATTCCGAGGCGGTCGGCTCCGTCGACGCGTCCGCCGACGCGGCGCTCGACGCCGCGATCGATGATGCCACGCGCGACATCGCCGAGGTGCCGGCCGTCGAGCTCATCATGACGGTCTGCGTGCACCTCATGTCGGCCGCCGCCGTGAAGCTCGGCCTCGGCGAGGGGCCCGACGCCCCGCAGGAGCTCGACCTCGACGAGGCCCGCAAGCTCATCAACGCCCTCGCCGGGCTCGTCACCGCCGCAGCGCCCGAGATCGCCGACGTGCACGCCCGTCCCATCCGCGACGGCTTGCGCTCGCTCCAGCTCGCCTTCCGCGAGGCCTCCCCCATCGCCGACCCGCCCGGCAAGGGCCCCGGCGAGAAGTGGACCGGCTCGGTCGTCTGAGGCGCCCGCAGCCTCGATCCGCGACCCGGTCCCGCCGCGCCCCGGCACCCGCGGCGCCCGGGCGCCCTCGGCACCGCAGCACCCTCCGCACCCCGGCGCGTTCGGCAGATTCCGACGTTCGGCGCAGGTTCCGACGTTGCAGCGTCGGAAGATCGGCGGAACGTCGGAATCTGCAGGGCCGGACGGCAGAACGCGCACCGCGGGTGCAGCACGCGCTCAGGCGCCGCCGAGGAGGTCGCCGGGGCGGACGACGGCGACGGCGACCGAGTCCGGACCGTCGAAGGCCGCCTCGACGCGGCGCCAGACCGCGTCCGCGCGTTCTCCGATCGCCTGCGCTTCGGGCTCGGGGAGGTCGGAGCCGACCGTGAGGACCACGAAGACGTCGGGGTCGACGAGCCCGCTCATCGCTCGGACCGGGCCGATGTCGATCGCGAGCACCTCCGGCTCGGCCTCCATCCAGGCCCCGTAGGCGGCCCAGAGGGCGTCGTCGTCCCACGGCGCCACCCACGGCTCGCCCGTCGCGAGGGCGGCGAGCATCGGCCGGCGCAGCGCGAACTCCGTCGGGCTCGTCGGATCGAGCACGACCGCGCTGCCCTCGGCGCCGGCCGCGAGCGCCACGAGCCGCGCCTCGGACGGGACGGGACGGGCCGCGGGGTTCCACGCCTGCATGGCGCCGACGCTCGTGAACGCGGGGAGCACCGGTCGGCCGCCCGGACCGGCGACCGTGACGAGGCTCAGCTCCTGCGTCTTCTCGACGAGGCGACCGCTCGCCGTGCGGCCGATCGTGCCGGCCTCGGCGAGGAGCGGGACGAGCAGGCGGGCGTTCCGGAGCGCATCGACGACCGCGGCGCGCGAGCCCGTGCCGGACGCGCAGGCCTCGAGCGCGGCGAGCAGGACAGGATCGGCGGCGCCGTCGTCGCCGGCGGCGGGGTTCGGCTGGAAAGTGCGGCCGGCCCAGGGGTGGCCGGCCGAGTCGTGGTCGTCGGTCGAACCGAACCGGTGGTGATCGTTCATCGCGCGCCCTTCGACTCGCTTCGCTCGCTCAGGGGGCCGGGGATGGGGAACGCTCGCTCAGGGGACCAGGCACGCCGGCTCAGCGACCCGCGACCTCGAGCGCCTCGCGGAGGGAGAACGCGCCCGCGTAGAGCGCCTTCCCGACGATCGAGCCCTCGACGCCGGCGGGGACGAGCGTGCGCAGCGCGGCCAGGTCGTCGAGGCTCGAGACGCCGCCGCTCGCGATGACCGGCTGGTCGGTGCGGGCGGCGACCTCGCGGAGCAGCTCGAGGTTGGGGCCCCGGAGCGTGCCGTCCTTGGTGACGTCGGTCACGACGTAGCGGGGGCAGCCGGCGTCCTCGAGGCGCTCGAGCACCTCCCAGAGGTCGCCGCCCTCCTTCGTCCAGCCGCGGGCCGCGAGCGTCGTGCCGCGGACGTCGAGGCCGACGGCGATCCGGTCGCCGTGGGCGCCGATGACGCGGGCCGTCCACTCCGGGTCCTCCAGGGCGGCGGTGCCGAGGTTGACGCGGCGCACGCCCGTCGCGAGCGCGGCCTCGAGGCTCGCGTCGTCGCGGATGCCGCCGGAGAGCTCGACGTGCACGCCGGCGGGGATGCCGGCGATGACGTCGCGGATGAGCGCGCGGTTGTCCCCGCGGCCGAAGGCGGCGTCGAGGTCGACGAGGTGGATCCACTCGGCGCCCTGGTCCACCCAGTCCTGCGCGGCGCTCGCCGGGTCGCCGTAGCTCGTCTCCGAGCCGGCCTCGCCCTGGACGAGGCGGACGGCCTTGCCGTCGGCGACGTCGACGGCCGGGAGGAGGATCAGGGGCGCGTTCTGCGTGTGCTCGCTCATGTCGGTGAACGAGCCTACCGGCGCGCACCGGAGATACTTGCCCGGTGAACTTCTACGACCTGATCGGCATCGCCGCCGGCGTCATGACCGTCGCGATCTACCTGCCGCAGGCCGTCCGCACGTTCCGCTTCCGCAGGGACGCGCATGCGCTCCGCGGCCTGTCGATCGTCGCGATCGGGGCCTCGCTCGTGGAGTTCGTGCTGTGGATCGTCTGGGGCTTCGGGAAGGAGGTGCCGGCCGGCGCGATCCCGTATCTCGTGCTGCTGCCGATCGTCGCGACGACGTTCTTCCTCGTGCTGCGGGCGCATCTGCGGGAGCGCGGGCGCGAGACCGGTCTCACGGCCGACGGCTCCGCAGCGGACGCCTCAGAGCGTGCCGATCCAGTTGCGCAGCAGCCGGATGCCGGCGTTCCCTGACTTCTCCGGGTGGAACTGGGTCGCCGACAGCGGCCCGTTCTCCACGGCCGCGATGAAGGGCTCGCCGTATTGCGCCCACGTGACCTTCGGCGGCGAGAACGCGCCGTATGCGTCGAGGGTCCAGTCCGTCGCGGCGTAGGAGTGCACGAAGTAGAACCGCTCCTCGCCGATGCCGTCGAAGAGCACCGACTCCGGGGGCGCGTTCACCGTGTTCCATCCGATGTGCGGGAGGATCTGCGCCTGCAGCTCGCGGACGGTGCCCGGCCACTCGCCGAGGCCCTCTGTGTCGGTGCCGCGCTCGATGCCGCGGTCGAAGAGCACCTGCATGCCGACGCAGATGCCGAGCACGGGACGGCCTCCGGCGAGGCGGCGCTCGACGAGCTCGGCGCCGCGCACGGCGTCGAGCTGCGACATGACGGCCGCGAAGGCGCCGACGCCGGGGACGACGAGGCCGTCGGCATCCATCGCCGCGGCGCGATCCGCGGTGATCTCCGCGATGCCGCCCGCGGCCTCGACGGCCTTCGCGGCGGAATGGATGTTCCCCGAGCCGTAGTCGAGGACCACGACCCGCTTCTGCGCACCCATGACTACAGCGCGCCCTTCGTGCTCGGCACGCCGCTCACGCGCGCGTCCGGCTCGACGGCCTTGCGGAACGCGCGCGCGAAGGCCTTGAACTGCGCCTCCGCGATGTGGTGCGGGTCCCGGCCGCGCAGCACGTCGACGTGGATCGTGAGACCCGCGTTGAACGCGACGGCCTCGAAGAAGTGGCGCACCATGCTGCCGGTGAAGTGGCCGCCGATGAGGTGCAGCTCGAAGCCGGCCGGCTCGCCCTCGTGCACGAGGAACGGCCGGCCCGACACGTCGACGACGGCGCGCGCGAGCGCCTCGTCGAGCGGGACGGTCGCGTCGCCGTAGCGGCCGATGCCGCGCTTGTCGCCGAGCGCCTGGCGGATCGCCTGGCCGAGCACGATGCCGGTGTCCTCGACCGTGTGGTGCACGTCGATGTCCGTGTCGCCCGTCGCGTGGACGATGAGGTCGACGAGCGAGTGCTTCGCGAACGCGGTGAGCATGTGGTCGTAGAACGGCACCGTCGTGGAGATCGTCGACGTGCCCGTCCCGTCCAGGTTCAGCTCGAGGCGCACGCTCGACTCGCTCGTCTCGCGGACGATCGAGGCGGTGCGGCTGGTGGAGGTCACGCCCTCAGCCTACCGAGGGCGTCGAGGAACGCGGTGGTCTCCTCCGGCGTCCCCGCGGTGACGCGGAGGGCGTGCGGGATGCCGACGTCGCGGATGAGCACGCCCTGCGCGAGCAGCGCCTCGAACGTCGCCTTCGGCTCCTCGACCCCGCCGAACAGCACGAAGTTCGAGGCGCTCGGGTAGGGCTCGTAGCCGAGGGCCGGGAGCTCGGCGACGATGCGGTCGCGCTGCGCCTTGATGGCGTCGACCTGGGCGAGCATCTCGGGGGCATGGCGGAGCGCGGCGACGGCGGCGGCCTGCGTGAGCACGGAGAGGTGATACGGCAGGCGGACGAGCCGGATGGCGTCGATGACTGCCGGGTCGGCCGCGAGGAAGCCGAGGCGCACGCCGGCGAACGCGAACGCCTTCGACATCGTCCGGCTGACGACGAGCCGCGGACGGCCGGGCAGCAGCGTGAGCGCGCTCGGGGTGTCGTCGAACTCGGCGTAGGCCTCGTCGGCGATGACGATGGCGTTGTCCGCAGCGGTCGCCTCGTAGACGGCCTCGACGACGTCGAGGCCGAGCGCAGTGCCGGTGGGGTTGTTCGGCTTGCACAGGACGACGATCGTCGGCCGGTGCCGCTCGACGGCCGCGACGGCGAGCTCCGGGCTGAGCACCCAGTCCTCGCCGCGCTCCCCCGTGACGTACTCGGTCTGCGTGCCGGCCGCGTAGATCGGGTACATGGAGTAGCTCGGCGGGAAGCTCAGGAGCCGGCGCCCCGGTCCGCCGAAGGCCTGCAGGAGCTGCTGCATGATCTCGTTCGAGCCGTTCGCGGCCCAGACCTGCTCGGCGGTCACACCGTGCCCGAGGTAGCCGGCCAGCGCCCCGCGGAGCTCCGGGAAGTCGCGCTCCGGGTAGCGGTAGGCGCCGCGCACCGCGTCGGCGAGCGAGGCGACGATGTCCTCGACGACCGCCTCCGGGATGCCGAAGGGGTTCTCGTTGACGTTGAGCCGGACCGGGACCTCGATCTCCGGTGCGCCGTAGGGCTGCTTGCCTCGGAGCTCGTCGCGGATCGGGAGGTCGGAGAGGGAGGTCACTTACCGATTGTAGGGAGCGGGGATGGCGATCTGCTGGCCGGCCATGACGTCGGCGGAGCCGAGATGGTTGAAGTCGACGATCGCGGCGATGACGTCGCGCGGGTCGGCGCCGGGCGCGACCCGCTCGGCGACCGTCCAGAGGGACTCCCCCGGCTGGACCATGACGATCGGCACCGCGGCGCCGTCCTCGAGCGTGCCCGTCGCCGCGCCGCCGTTGAGCTGTGCGAGGAGCAGCCAGAGCGCGATCGGCAGGCCGATGAGGAGGATGAGCACCGTCCGACCGCGGTCGGTGAGACGGAGCCGGCGCTTGGGGGCGGCGACGGCGAAGGAGCCGGGGGTGATGGAGATGGTGCTCATGACAGCCTCCTTGGTGGTATCGCATCCGGGGCGCCTGGTCCTCGGCCGGGAGGATTGCGAACCCCGGATGCGAAGCTCTGTTCCGAATGTATGTTCGATTGCTTCGAATTGCAAGCCGATGTTCGATCGGACCGCCGACATCTGGCGCGACACGTTCGAACGGATGTTTGTCTGCGACGCGTTCACGGAATACACTTTCGAACGAACCACCGACATCGGGTCCCACGCACCCCGGATCGAAGGAGCCGCGCATGACCGAAGACGCCCGCCGCCGCACGACCCTCAGCGGCAAGCAGCAGGCGATCCTCGAGTACGTCCAGCGCTCCGTCGCGGGCCGCGGCTACCCGCCGAGCATGCGCGAGATCGGCGACGCGGTCGGCCTCGCCTCGCTCTCCAGCGTCAGCTACCAGCTCGACCAGCTCGAGCTCTCCGGCTACCTCCGCCGCGACCCGAACCGTCCGCGGGCGATGGAGGTCCTCATCGACCTGCCGGCCTCGCCCGAGCCGGACATCGCGCCGGCCGCGGGCGACGCGACCCAGGCGCCTGCGCTCGGCGATGCGGCCCTCGTCCCCCTCGTGGGCCGCATCGCCGCCGGCATCCCGATCACGGCCGACCAGATGGTCGAGGAG
>JAGIAU010000065.1 GCA_017744755.1 Microbacteriaceae bacterium | reverse complement strand
GGGTGGCATAGAGCAGCCGGCTGAGGACGTCGCGCCCGAGGTCGTCCGTCCCGAGCCAGTGCGCCGGGCTCGGCGGCAGATAGCGGTTCCCGATGTCGATCGCGGCCGGGTCGTACGGCGCCAGCAGGGGGGCGAACACGCCGATCAGGATCATCAGCAGGATCACGCAGAGCGCGGCGACGCCCAGGGGGCGCGAGAGGAACCGCCGCAGGAACCGTCGCGCGGCGCCCTCGACGCGCTGCTGCGCGGGATCGACGACACGGTTCCAATCCGTCTTCGGGCCGCTCATGTCTTCCTCAGCTTCGGGTTGAAGTAGCCGTACGAGAGGTCCACCAGCAGGTTGATGGTGAGCACCATCACCGCGCAGACCAGGAGGATCCCCTGCACCACCGGGAAGTCGCGCGTGAAGACCGACTGATACGCGAGGTTCCCGACGCCGGGGATGACGAACACGCTCTCGATCACGACCGAGCCGCCGACGAGCCGGCTGATCTGCAGACCCGTGACCGTGACGATGACGATGCCGGTGTTCTTGAGCGCCTGCTTGCCGACGACGTTGACGGGCGACATGCCCTTCGCCCTCGCCGTGCGCACGTAGTCGGAGGCGAGCACGTCGAGGAGGCCGCCGCGCGTCTGCCTCGCGATCTCGGCCGCCGGGGAGGTCGCCAGGGCGGCGGCCGGAAGGACGAGGTGACTGATCCATTCCATCGGGCTCTCGCCGATCGGCGTGAAGCCGCCGGCGGGCAGCAGCTGCAGCTGCACCGCGAAGATCAGGATGAGCACCAGCCCGATCCAGAAGTTCGGCACCGCCGTCCCCAGCGTCGCGACGAAGATGACGATCCGGTCGACGATGCCGTGCGGACGGATCGCGGCGATCGTGCCGAGCACCACGCCCACGACGACCGCGAACACGATCGCGACGAGGACGAGCGAGAGCGTCACGGGGATGCGCGCCGCGATGAGGTTCCACACCGTCTGGCTGGTGTAGAACGACGTCCCGAGATCCAGATGCACCGCGTTCCACAGCCAGGTCAGGTACTGCTGCCAGATCGGCTGGTCGAGGCCGAGCTGCTGCCGGACCAGCTCGATCTGCTCCGGCGTCGGGTTCTCACCCGCGAGCGCGACCGCCGGATCGCCGGGGATGAGCGTGATGAGCCCGAAGACCAGGATCGTCACGAGCAGGAGCGTCGGGACGAACCCGAGGATCCTCAGCAGGATGAACTTGAGCAAGTCAGCGACCCTTGAACGGCGCGGGCTTTCGCTTCTCGGCGAACGCGAGGGCGCTCTCGCGGAAGTCCTCGGTCTGGTTGAGCTTGAGCGCCGCGCTGTGCAGGTCCGCCTCGCGCTTGGCGCGCTCCGCGCCGATGCGTCGCCAGCGCACGATCGCGCGGACGCTCAGCGGCGGGTTCGCGGCGATCTCCTCGGCCACGGCGATCGCCGCCTCGAGGTGCGTGCCCGCGGGGACGACCCGGTTGATGAGCCCGCCCTCGAGCGCCTCCCTCGCCGTGAAGAACCGGCCGGTCAGCCCGACGTCGTTCGCGAGGGTCCCGGCGCCGCGGTAGTGCATGCCGGCGTAGTACCGCTCGCCGCCGAGACCGCGGCCGACCTCGGTCAGCTGGAACCGCGTGTCCTCGGAGGCGACCACCATCTCGCAGTCGATCGCGATGCCGAGCGCCATGCCCATCGTGTAGCCGTGGACAGCGGCGACGACGGGCTTCCAGTTCACGCAGTCCGTGAGCAGGCTGCCGGTGTTGGCCCCGCGACCCGCCAGGCCGCCGAGCTCCTTCACCTCCTCGGCCGGTCGCAGCTGACGCTGGTGGACGTCCGCCCCCGATGAGAACGCCCGTCCGCGGCCGTTCAGCACCGCGACGAGCGCGTCATCGTCCTGGTCGAAGCGGCGCATGGCGTCGGACAGCTCGATCGCGAGCTCGTCCGACATCGCGTTCAGCTTCTCGGGTCGGTTGAACGTGATGACGGCGACACTGCCACGACGCTCGTACTCCACGAGCCTTCCCTCGGCGACGGTCATGATGATCTCTCCTTCGTGATCGATGTCGTTCGTGCGGGCTTCAGTTCGCCCGGATGCGGGCGGCGATGCGCTCCGCGAGCATGAAGATGGTGGCGGTGAGGTTCGCCCGGACCGAGTCGGGCATGATCGACGCGTCGACCACCCGGAGGCCCTGCACCCCGTGCACGAGGCCGAAGTCGTCGACGACGGACCTCGGATCATCGGCGGGGCCGATCGCACAGGTCGAGGACGGGTGGAACGTGCCCTGCACCTCGCGACGCAGCCACGCGTCGAAGGCGCCGTCATCGGCAAGGTCCGCCTCGACGGGTGCGACCCGCTCCACGACGAGGTCCTGGAGCAGCGGGGACGCGGCGATCGACAGCCCGAGCCGGACGCCTTCGCGCATGCGGCGCAGGTCCTCCTCGGCGCTGAAGAACCGGAAGTCGATCTCGGGCGGCACCGCCGGGTCGGATGAGCGCAGCCGCACCGACCCGCGGCTGTCGGCGAGCATGAGGTACACGTACAACTCCACGCCGAGGCCGCGCTCGTCGGTCGCGAACGACGTCATCGAGATCTTGAGGTCGTCCGGGATCGCCGAGCCCGGGGCGGTCGTGCGGAGCGAGACCTGGTACCTCGCCGCGGTGGGGTCGAGGAGCACGCCGGTGCCGGTGATCCATCTGGCGCCGACCCGCGGGTGGTCCTGGAGGTTCTGCCCGACGCCGGGCAGATCGGCGACGACGCCGATCCCGTGCGCGAGGAGGTGCTCGGCGGCGCCGATGCCGGAGCGCATCAGGAGCCACGGGCTCCCGATCGCGCCGGCGCTCAGGATCACCTCCTCGGAGGCGGCCAGGCGGACGATCTCGCCCTGCGCCTCGCGGACCTCCACACCGATCGCCCGTGTCCCCTCGAACAGGACGGTGCGCACCTCGGTCTCGGCCAGCACGCGGAGGTTCGGCCGCTCGATCGCGGGCAGGACGTGCGTGATCGCGCTGCCCTGCCGGACGCCGTCGTGGTTGTTGAACGGCTGCGCTCCGACGCCGCTGGCGCCCGGCCGGTTCAGGTCGTCGACGGCCTCGAAGCCGTGGTCGAGGCACGCCTGGTGGAAGGCGCGGTGCGAGGCGTGCCACTCGTCCCGCGAGAACCGCCGGACGACGACGGGTCCGTCGTGGCCGTGGACCTGCCCGTCCGGGAAGTCGAGGTCGGTCTCCGTCGCGGCGAACCACGGCGCGACGTCCTCCCAGCCCCACGCGGCGGCGCCACGCCCCGCCCAGGCGTCGAAGTCGCCGGGGAGGCCGCGGAGCCAGACCTGGCCGTTGACCGAGCTGCCGCCGCCGAGCGCCTTCCCGGTGAGCAGCTCATAGCCTCTGGCCCCGGGCGCGGTCGGCGTCGTCGGGTACTTCCACATGAAGTCCCGGGTCGTGACCACGCCCTCGGAGTAGGCGCCGTAGCGGAGCACCGGCGGCATGTCCTCCGGGGTCTCGAAGCCGGGACCGGCCTCGATGAGGAGCACGTTCCGCTCGGGGTCCTCGGAGAGCCGGGCGGCGACGACGCCGCCGGCCGCGCCGCCGCCCACGACGATGACGTGGACCTGGTCCAGCGGGAACTTGGGAGAGATGGTCATGACACCGCAATCGGGTCGGGGGCTGGCTGACGCCGCCGAGAGGACGAGGAAGGCCCGGGAGGGCGGGATGTCCGCGGCAGGGCGGGGGGGTCGGCGGTCCGGACCGGCGGGCGAATGCGCCGGCCCGGACCGCGCTCGGTCTACTCCGCGGACATCCAGACCCCGCGCAGCTTGCGGATGCCGCTCGCGAAGGTCGGGAGGTCGTGCGTCTCGAGGTTCGAGATGAACGGCGCGCTGTTGTTGCAGAACACGATCGGGCTCGCGTTCTCGACGGAGAGCGCCATGATCTCGTGGTACACCGCGCCGCGCGCCTCCTGGTCGCCCAGGAGCGCCTGCTGCGCCAGCTCGGCGATCTCGTCGTTCGCCAGGCCGCCAGGGTTCAGCGTGCCGTCGGCGAGCAGGTAGTCGCTCACGGTGATCGACGGGTCGGGGTTCGCCTTCTGCCCGCCGAGGCTGATGGCCGACGTCTTCGCGACCTGGAAGTCCTCGACCTTCACGGCCGGGTCCTTCGGGAGGAGGTTCACCTTGATCCCGACGTCCGCCAGGTTCTGCTGGATGATCTCGCCCCAGGACTGCTGCCGTGTGTCGCGGGCGAGGATGTCCATGTCGATCGAGAAGCCGTCGGGATAGCCGGCGTCCGCGAGCAGCTCCGAGGCGAGCTCCGTGTCGCGCGGGTACTGGTCCGCGGTGATGTCCGGGTCGCCCGCCCAGTAGGTGCTCGGGAAGAGCTGCACCTCGGGGCTGCACAGGCCGTTGCTGATCTCGGACAGCCCCTGCCGGTCGATGGCCGCCGCGATCGCCTGTCGCACCCGCACGTCGTCGAGCGGCGGGATCGAGGTGTTCAGGTTGAGCTGCCACGTCTCCACACCGGGGGTGCCGAAGATCACGAAGTCGCCGCCGCTGGCCGCCTGCTCGGCGGGCGCCATGACCGCCGCGCCGAGGTAGGTCGCGTCGCCGTCGCCGGACAGGACGAGGTTGAGCCGGGCGTTGTCGTCACCGGCGATGAGCGTGACGATCGTCGCGGGACGACGCAGATCCGCGTCCCAGTAGTCGTCGACGGCCTCGTAGGTGATCTGCGCGTTCGGGTCGAAGCTCGTGACGCGGTACTGGCCGGAGCCTCCGGTCGGGGCCGTGTCCTCGCCCGCCTTGTCGAAGGCGGCAGGGCTCATCATCATGCCGGCCGGGCCGGCGATGATCCCGATGAGGGGGCTCGCCGCCGTGGCCGTGTGGAGTACGAGCGTCCGGTCGTCGAGGACGTCGACGCCCGTGAGCGGGGCGAGCGCCCGGCGGCTGAAGGAGCCCTCGGCGCCGTTGCGCTCGAGGTTGGCCTTGACCGACTCGGCGTCGAACGGCGTGCCGTCGTGGTAGGTCCAGCCGTCGATGAGCGTCAGCGTGAGGTCCTTGCCGTCCTCGCTCAGCTCCCACGACTCGGCGAGCATGGGGTGCAGCGTCAGGTCCGCGGCCTCGAAGGTCAGGGTGTCGTAGATCGGGTACAGGAAGCCGGATTCGGGACCGTTCTTGATCTTCGTCGGATCGAGGCTCCCCGCCGGGGTCGAGTAGACCCAGGTGAAGGTCGCATCCGGGTCGTAGGCGCCTTCCGCCGGGGCGGCGGTGCCGCCCGTGGGCGCGGGCGTCCCGCCGCCGGCGCAGCCGGCGACGAGCAGGACCGCCGCGAGACCTGCCGCGAGGGCGAGTGGTCGTTTCATGTGATCTCCTCATTGAGACATCGCGCTGGTGCGCACGGGTGCGCGGCCGGTCCTCTCCTCCACGCAGGTGCGTGGACGGCTGTCCGAGTACCCGCCGGCGAGATCAGCTTGTGCTATCGCCGGTATTTTGTCAACACTTTACGATTTATTGTCGTTCTCGGCGGGCGTGAAGTGCTCCCGGATCGGATATCCGGCCTCGGGCGGGATCCTCGCCAGGCGTCCCTCCGGGCTTCGAACCACCTCCGGAACGACCGCGAGCCGCGGCCGAGACGCCGCGGCGGCGAAGGCCGCCGCCGTGCTCGCGCTCTGCGCGAGGAGCATGAGATTCGCGAGGGTCGGGAAGACGATCCGGCGCTCGCGGTCGTCGACGACGAGGCCCGGCTCGACCCACACCGCCTCGAGCACCTCCGCCCCGTCGGGCCGCGCGACCTCGCCGGCCCGCGCCGTCGCGAGGTAGAACCAGGTGTCCCACCGCCGCGGGGCGCCGACCGGGGTGATCCAGCGCGCGAACGGCTCGAGCCGTTCCAGCCGGATCCCGGCCTCCTCCTGCGTCTCGCGCGACGCGGCGCGGCGTCGGGCGTCCTCGGCCGGGTCCGGGCCGATCCCCGCGGTCGCGCGATCCGAGGCCTCGACGGCACCGCCGGGGAACACGAAGGCGTCCGCGAACATGCCGACGCCGTTGCGCCGGACCATGAGCACTTGGAAGGGGCTGTCCCGGACCACCAGCACCGACACCGCTTCTCGCGGCCGGTCCTCGGTCCGGGCGCCCCCGCTCACGGCAGCTGGTTCCCCGACCGCGCGTAGAAGGCCTCTCGCGAATGATCGATGTGCGCGATCATCCGCTCCTTCGCCGCGTCCGCATCGCCGGCGATGATCGATTCGATGATCGCGGCATGCTCCTCCCAGGTGGTATGCGCGCGCGAGATCTCGAACGGCGAGAGGAACCAGCGGAAGCGCTTCTCGAGTGCCTCGAGCGTCGAGCTGAGGAGCGCGTTGTCCGCGACCGCCGCGATCTCCCCGTGAATGCCCATCCAGGTGGACCCGGCCTGCAGGTCGACCGCCTGCTCGACCAGGGAACGGGCCTGGGCGATGACGCTGCGCAGCCGCATGTGATCCGAGGGCGTCGCCTTCAGCGCGGCGAGCCGGGCCGATTCGGCCTCGAGCAGGCGACGGAGGTCGAACAGGTCGTCGACCTCGCGCCGGGAGAAGGCATGGACGTAGGCGCCCTGGCGGGGGCGGAGATCGACGTAGCCGTCCTGGGCGAGGATCTGGAACGCCTCGCGGATCGGACCCCGGCTCACACGGAGCGTGGCCGCCAGCTCGCCCTCGCGCAGCTTGGATCCGGGCGGCAGCTTGCCCTCGATGATGAGTTCCTCGAGGCGCTGATGCACCAGATCGCGCAGCGGCGGCACCTGGTTGAGTGGCGACAGCGCGTCCCCGTTGCTGCTCATCTGGTGCGGTCCTCTCGAATCGAACGTGGCGCCATGCGGGACGCAAAGTGCCAACTGTTTTCTATCGACAATCATGCGCTGTTTTCGCGAGCGCCACTCGTCAATCGGTGCGGAGGACGAGGTTCGCATTCGACAGCGCCGCGGCTCGACGGCTCAGCGCACGACGGTGGGCCACGGCCCAGACCGCCCCGATCCCGCATACGACGAACCCCGCGATCGCCGCGACCTCGACCGAAGCGCGGGCGCCCCAGTGCTCGGCGATCCATCCCACGATGGGCGCCCCCACCGGCGTGCTCCCGAGGAGCAGCGCCGTGTACACCGCGAAGACGCGCCCGCGGAGCGGCGCCGGAGTCGTCGTCTGCACATAGCTGTTCGCCGTGGTCAGCAGGGTGATGAGCGAGAATCCGACGAACACGATCGCGATCGCATAGGACCAGAAGCCGGGCATGAGCGCCGAGATGAGGGAGGCGACGCCGTAGCCGAGCGCCGACAGCACGATCACGAGGAAGCGGGGCCGGGTCTGGAGCGCGGATACCAGGGCGCCGGTCAGCGAGCCGATCGCGAAGAAGGAGGTGAGGAACCCGAATCCGTCGGCGCCGCCTCCGAGCTCGACCGCCATCGTCGAGGCGTAGATCGGGAAGTTCATTCCGAAGGCGCTGAAGACGAAGAGCATCGCGAAGAGCACCACGAGGTCCGGCCGACGACCCACGTGCTGGAACCCGTCGGCGAATCGAGTCGGCCCCTCGCGAGGCTCGCGCGGCAGGAACTCCGTACGGCGCAGGAGGACGAGCGAGACGAAGGTGACGAGGAAGCAGGCCGCGTTGGCGATGAAGACCCATCCGCTGCCGATCCAGACGATGGCGAGTCCGGCCAGCGCGGGTCCGACGAGCCGTGCCGCACTGAAGGAGGCGGAGTTGAGCGCGACCGCGTTCGGTGCGTCCCCGGCGCCGACGAGGTCCGAGACGAAGGCCTGCCTCGTCGGGTTCTCGAACGCCTGCACGGTCCCCAGGAGCAGCGCGAACGCCATCATCATGCCGATCGACATGACCCCGGCGAGCAGCAGCGTGCCCGTCGCCGCGGAGACGGCCGCGAACGCGAGCTGCGACGCCGCGAGGATCCGGCGCCGGTCGAAGCGGTCGGCCAGCCATCCGGTGAGGCCGACCAGGGCGAGCGGCGGGAGGAACTGGAGAGCCAGCGCGAACCCGACCGCCGTGGCATCGCCGGAGGTGAGGACGGTGAGCACGATCCACGCCTGGGCCGTGGTCTGCATCCACTGGCCGTTGTTGCCGACGAAGCCGCCGATGAACCAGATCCGGTAGTTGCGATGGCGCAGGGAGCGGAACATGCCCTTCATCGGCTCACGATCTCGCGCATGAGCGCGATCGCCCTCGCGAGCGCCTCGCGATCCTGCTCGCCGAGACCGGTCAGCTGCGAGTCGAGCCAGGCGTTCCGCTTCTCCTCCGTCGCCGTCACGACCCGTCGGCCGCCCTCTGCGAGCCGGACGAGCACGTGGCGTCCGTCATCGGGGTCGGGCAGCCGTTCGACGAGACCGGATCGCTCGAGCCGGTTGACGGTCCTGGTCATGGCCGGCGCGCTCACCCGCTCGCGCATCGCGATCGCCCCGAGCGTGTGCGGGCCGTACAGGTGGAGGAAGGTGATCACCGCGAACTGGCTGTCGCTCAGCTCGTCGAGGACGCGCTCCGCGCGCATCCGCCGGGCGAGCCGGAAGACGACGAGCCGCAGCTCGTTCGTCAGATCGAAGGCCGCGGGGTCCGGCTCATGGCGCATGTTTCGTTACCCTAGCTCATTAGCCAAGGCAACGAACTCGCATCCTGATCAGACGAGCATGCGGACAGGATGCTCGATCAGGTCGACGAAGGCGGCCATCCACTCCGCGGCGACCGCGCCGTCGACGACGCGGTGGTCGGCGGAGAGGGTGACCGTCATGACGTTCGCGACGGCGAGCTGGCCGTCGTCGCCGACGACCGGGCGCGGCTTGGCGGCGGCGACCGCGAGGATGCCGGACTGCGGCGGGTTCAGGATCGCGGAGAACTCGTCGACGCCGTACATGCCGAGGTTCGACACGGAGAACGAGCCGCCCTCGAGCTCGTCGAGCTTGATCCGCCCCGCCTTCGCGCGCGCCGCGTAGTCGGCGACGGTCTGCTGGATCTGCGTGAGGCTGAGCCGGTCCGCACCGCGGATGACGGGGGTCACGAGCCCGTTCTCGATCGCGATCGCGACGCCGATGTCGGCGCCGGAGAAGCGGCGGATGCTGTCGCCGTTCCAGATCGCGTTCGCGGCCGGGACCTTGACGAGGGCGAGCGCGACGGCCTTCAGCACGAAGTCGTTGACCGAGAGCTTCACGTCGCCGCCCTCGTTCGCCTGCTTGCGCAGGGCGAGGAGCGCGTCGGCCCGCACGTGGGCCGTGACGTAGAAGTGCGGGACCGTCGACTTCGACTCGGTGAGGCGGCGGGCGATCGCCTTCCGCATGCCGGTGAGCGGGACGTCCTCGAAGGCGTTCTCGCGGGTCGAGCGGCCCGCCGGGGTCGTGTCGAGACCCCCCGGCGTCGCACTCGAGGTCTCGATGCTCCCCGACGCCGTGGGCCCGGCCCCCGGCGCGACTCGACCCGCGGGAGTGGCCGGGGCCGCATCGACGTCGCGACGGGTGATCCGGCCGCCGGGGCCCGTGCCCACGACACGGCTCAGGTCGAGGCCGCGCTCCTTGGCCAGGCGGCGGGCGAGGGGCGAGGCGAACACGCGGCCGCCGTGGTCGGCGTCTCCATCCGCGGCGACGGGCGCCGCCGCGACGGCCGGCTCGGCGATCGCCCTGCCGTCCGTGCCGAAGGCCATCAGATGGCGCGTGTCGACGTGGACGGTGATGACC
>JAGIAU010000064.1:7062-9873 GCA_017744755.1 Microbacteriaceae bacterium | reverse complement strand
GCTATGCCCTGGCCTTCCCGCGGCGCTACCGGGAGGCGGTGCGCTCGGTCGAGCGCATCCTCGCCGAGCGCGGCGTCGACGTCGTGATCGGTGTCGGGGGCTATGCCGCCGCGCCCGCCTACTCCGCCGCGAAGCGGGCCGGCGTCCCCGTCGTGCTGCACGAGGCGAACGCGCGACCCGGCTACGCGAACCGGCTCGGGGCGCGCACGGCCGTCGCCGTCGGCCTCGCCTTCCGAGACACCCCGCTGCGCGCCGCGCACGGCGTGACCGAGCATGTCGGCATGCCGCTGCGGCCCGAGATCGAGCGGCTCGCGCGGCCCGGCGCGCGCGAGGCCGCGCGGGCCGAGGCGCTGTCCTTCTTCGGCCTCGAGGCCGACCGGCCCGTGCTGCTCGTCACGGGCGGCTCGTCCGGCGCCCGGCGCGTGAACGAGACCGTGCTCACGGCCGCGCCCGGCATCACGGCCGCCGGCTGGCAGGTGCTGCACCTGACTGGCGCGTTCCGCGACGCGGTCACCGGGCGAGCCGCGGACGTCCCGGGCTACCATCCGGTCCAGTACGCGGACCGGATGGAGCTCGCCCTCGCCGCCGCGGACTTCGCCGTGTCCCGCGCCGGGACCTCGACCGTCTTCGAGCTGAGCGCCACCGGCATCCCGACCGCCTTCGTGCCCTACGCCGCGGGCAACGGCGAGCAGCGGCTCAACGCCGCCGAGTCGGTCGCCGCGGGCGGGGCGCTGCTCGTCCCCGACAACGCGTTCACCCCCGCCTGGATCGAGACGCAGCTGCTGCCGCTGCTCGCCGACCGCGCCCGCATCGCAGACATGGCGGCCCGCATCGCGACCGTCGGCATCGCGGACGGCACCGACCGCATGGTGGCCCTCATCGAACGCGCGGTCCCGCGGTCCGCTCAGCCGGGTGCGTAGGTTCAGGCCCTAAGGTCGAGTGGCCATGATCAAGCCGGACCTCACGATGCCGCTGCCGGAGACGATCGGCGGGACGGTGCACTTCGTCGGCATCGGCGGCTCGGGGATGAGCGGCATCGCGAAGCTGTTCCTCGACGCGGGGCACCGCGTGACCGGCTCGGACCGCTCCGCGAACGCGGCGACCGCGGCGCTCGAGGCCGCAGGCGCGACGGTCGCGATCGGCCACGCGGCGGCGAACGTCCCCGCGGAGGCCGCCGCGCTCGTCTATACGGGCGCCCTCTGGCCGGACAACCCCGAATACCTCGAGGCCGTCCGCCGCGGCATTCCCGTCCTGCACCGCTCGCAGGCGCTCGCCTGGCTCGTGCGCGGCGCGCGCGTCGTCGCGGTCGCGGGTGCGCACGGCAAGACGACGTCGACCGGCATGATCGTCGCCGCGCTCGCGCACGCCGGGCGGAACCCCTCCTACGTCAACGGCGGCGTCATCCAGGGACTCGGCGCCTCTGCAGCGTACGGCGATCCGGGGCTCTGGGTCATCGAGGCGGACGAGTCGGACGGCTCGTTCCTCCTGTACGACACGGCGGTCGCCCTCGTCACGAACGTCGACGCCGACCACCTCGACCACTACGGGACGCACGAGGCCTTCGACGAGGCCTTCGTCGCATTCGTGGAGCGCGCCCGCGAGCACGTCGTCGTCGGCGCCGACGATGCGGGCGCCCGTCGCATCCTCGGCGCCCTTCGACTCGCTCCGCTCGTGCAGGGGACCAGATCCCGGCTCCCTGAGCGAGCCGGAGGCGAGTCGAAGGGGATCACGACCTTCGGCGAGTCCGCCGACGCCGACGTCCGGGTCCGCGACGTCGCGGAGACCGGTCCAGTCGCCTTCACGATCGCCCACGCCGGTGAGCAGTTCCGCGTCCGCCTCCGGGTCCCCGGCCGGCACAACGCGATCAACGCAGCCGGCGCGTTCGCCGTCCTCCGGCGGCTGGGCCTCGCTCCCGAGGAGGCTGTCGCGGGTCTCGAGTCCTTCGAGGGCACCGGGCGTCGCTTCGAGCTGCGCGGGACCGTCGACGGGGTGCGCGTCTACGACGACTACGCCCATCACCCGACGGAGGTCGCCGCGGCGCTCGCCCAGGCGCGCTCCGTCCTCGAGCCCGGCGCCCGGCTCATCGCCGTGCACCAGCCGCATCTCTACTCCCGCACCAGGATGATGGCGGGGGAGTTCGCGGAGACCTATGAGCGGCTCGCCGACCACACCGTCGTCCTCGACGTGTACGGCGCCCGCGAGGATCCGGAGCCGGGCGTGACGGGCGCGCTCGTCGCGGACCGATTCGCCGATGCCGGCCGCGTCGACTTCCTCCCCGACTGGCAGGAGGCGGCGGATCGTGTCGGTGCCGTCGTGCGCCCGGGCGACATCGTCATGACGCTGTCCTGCGGCGACGTCTACCGGATCATCCCGCAGCTCATCGCATCCATCCGGGCGGCGGCCGATGAAGCGACCTGAGGGCTTCGATCGCACGCCTCCGGCGCAGTCCGCGGTGCCCGCATCCCGTGGGCCGAGCAGCGCGAAGCGCGGTGCGAGACCTCGGGACGCCGAGCGCGCCCCTCGCGGGTCGAGCGGGCAGCGCGGTTCGCGACCCGGTGACCCGGACCGGGGTGTCGATGCCCGGCCGAAGGCGGCGACTCGACCCGCGGGAGCGCCGAAGCCGCCCAAGGACACCGCCGGGGCCGACGCCCGCCGCGAGGCGGCGCATGCCCGAGCCGAGGCGCGCCGGGCCGCCGCGGAGCGGCGCCGCTACGAGCGGGCGGAGATCAAGGACGCGGTCCAGTACCTGACGTTCCTGGTCAACCCGCAGGACGGGACCGCGTTCACGCGGATCGCGAACTCGCCCAAGCG
>JAGIAU010000064.1:0-7052 GCA_017744755.1 Microbacteriaceae bacterium | reverse complement strand
CCGCTGACCTTGTGCCGGCGCATCGCGCTGTCGGTCACGCTCGGCACGGTCGGCGTCGTGGTGCTGCTCGTGCTGGTCGCGATCTTCTCGCCGATCCTCGCGCTGCGCACCGTGTCGGTCGCGGGGGCGAACCGCGTGGACGGGGCCGCGGTCGCGGCCGTCGTCGAGGAGCAGCTCGGCACGCCGCTCGCGCTCATCGACTACGGGCGGCTCGATGCGGGGCTGCGGGCGTTCCCGGTGATCCGCAGCTATACGACCGAGGTCGTCCCGCCGGACACCATGGTGGTGCACCTCGTGGAGCGCGAACCGGTCGTGACGATCGCGTCGCCCGCGGGCGACTTCCTGTTCGTGGACGCGGCAGGCGTGACGGTGCAGGCCTCGAAGGAGCGGCTGCCCGGAGTGCCGCTCGTGACGGAATCGGGGACGGCGCTGCCGAACCCGGCGTTCGACGCGGCGGTCGAGGTGCTGCTGGCGATGCCGGACGAGCTGCGCGGCCAGATCGACACGATCACCGCGAAGACGCGCGACGACGTGTGGCTCACCTTCGCGGGCGTGACGCAGGCCGTGAAGTGGGGGAGCGCGGACGACTCCGCGACCAAGGTGCGCCTGCTCGAGGTGCTGCGCGCGAACTTCGGGGCGACCCCGGGCACCTTCGACGTCTCGGCGACGGGCAACGGCATCTTCCGTCCGGCCTGATCCGGGTCGTGGCGGTGCGAGTCGGCGAGCCGATTCCCGACACGCGCGGCGCGGCTCCCAGGGGACTCAAGGCCGCCGACTTACCCTCGGTCCCAGCAAAACCTCAACCGGGGTGAACATTTAACTTCAAGTAGAGGTTGAAACTTCAAGCCGGTCGAGCCCCAGCAGGGATGCAGCAAGGACGGAGCCCGGACGTGTCGATGAACCAGAACTACCTCGCCGTGATCAAGGTCGTCGGCGTCGGTGGCGGCGGGGTGAACGCCGTGAACCGCATGATCGAGCTCGGGCTGCGCGGCGTCGAGTTCATCGCCATCAACACCGACGCGCAGGCGCTGCTGCTCAGCGACGCCGACGTCAAGCTCGACGTGGGCCGCGAGCTCACCAAGGGCCTCGGCGCCGGCGCCGACCCCGAGGTCGGCCGTCGCGCCGCCGAGGACCACGCCGAGGAGATCGAGGAGGCCCTGCGCGGAGCCGACATGGTCTTCGTCACCGCGGGCGAGGGCGGCGGCACCGGCACGGGCGGCGCGCCCGTGGTCGCGCGCATCGCCAAGTCGATCGGGGCGCTCACCGTCGGCGTCGTCACCAAGCCGTTCGCCTTCGAGGGCAAGCGCCGCTACCAGATGGCCGAGCAGGGCATCGAGCGGCTCAAGGAGGAGGTCGACACGCTCATCGTCGTGCCGAACGATCGCCTGCTGGAGATCAGCAACCGCGAGATCAGCATGCTCGAGGCCTTCGCGACCGCCGACCAGGTCCTCCTCGCCGGCGTCCAGGGCATCACCGACCTCATCACGACCCCCGGCCTCATCAACGTCGACTTCGCCGACGTCAAGTCCGTCATGTTCGGCGCTGGCGCGGCGATCATGGGCATCGGCTCGGCGCGCGGCGCCGACCGCGCCATCAAGGCCGCCGAGATCGCCGTCTCCAGCCCGCTGCTCGAGGCGAGCATCGACGGGGCGCACGGCGTGCTGCTGTCCATCCAGGGCGGCTCGAACCTCGGCATCTTCGAGATCAACGACGCCGCCGAGCTCGTCAAGCAGGCGGTGCACCCCGAGGCGAACATCATCTTCGGCACCGTCATCGACGACCAGCTCGGTGACGAGGTGCGCGTCACCGTCATCGCCGCCGGCTTCGACGGCGGCGAGCCGGTCCGCCGCCACGTCGAGCCGATCGTCGCGCGCCGCACCTCGAGCCCGATCCCGGTCAACAACCTCACGACCGACCTCCCGCCCGCGCTCGCCAGTGCGGTCGTCGCCGCCCGCCTCGCCTCGGGCGAGCAGCCGGCCGTGGCGGAGCCGGCGCCCGCCGCCGCCCCGGCCGAGCGCGAGGCGACGCTCGTGACGAGCCCGAGCACGTTCGACGACTTCGACGACGACGGCGGGCTCGACGTCCCCGACTTCCTGAAGTAGCTCCTGGCTCCCTGAGCCACCGAAGGGAGTCGAAGGGTTGCTCTCCGATCGCCTCGACGCCATCCGCTCCGAGCTCCCCGGCGGCGTCACGCTCATCGTCGTCACGAAGTTCCACCCGGTCGGGCTCGTCCGCGAGCTGCACGCGCTCGGCGTGCGCGACTTCGGCGAGAGCCGGCATCAGGAGGCCGGACCGAAGGCCGCGGAGTTCGCCGACCTCGACCTGGACTGGCACTTCATCGGCCAGCTCCAGTCGAACAAGGCGAAGGCGGTCCGCGCCTATGCGAGCGCCGTGCACTCGCTCGACCGGCCGTCGCTGCTGGGAGCCCTCGCGGACCCCGATGCCACGGCGCCGCTCGGCGTGTTCATCCAGGTCAACCTCACCGAGGATCCGGGGCGCGGCGGCGTCCGGCCCGGCGATCTCGCAGGGTTCGCGGAACGCGCCGTCGCGACCCCCGGCGTCCGCCTCGCCGGCCTCATGGCGGTCGCCGGGCTCGGCGAGGACCCCGCACGCGAGTTCGCCAGGGTGCGGGAGCTGCGCGACCGCGTGCTGCTGCCCGTCGCACCGGAGGCGACGGCGCTCAGCATGGGCATGTCAGGCGACTGGCGGGAGGCCGTCCGCGAGGGGGCGACACACCTTCGCATCGGGACGGCAATCACGGGAAACCGTCCGGACCCCGCTTACAGTCGACCCTGAACCGATGGCTCGGTAAAGGAGACGCAACGATGGCCAACCCGTTCCGCAATGCGATGGCCTTCCTCGGACTCGTGGAGGAAGAGGAGTACGACGAGCAGCCTGTCGCGCACACCCAGCAGCAGCCGCGCGCCCAGGCTCCCGCTCCCGCGCCGCAGCCCGTCCAGCCGCGTGCGGCCGTGACCCCCATCCGCCGTTCCGCCCAGCAGCACCGACCGGCCGACATGAACGAGATCCTCACCGTCCACCCCCGCGCATTCAAGGATGTCCAGACGATCACCGAGCACTTCCGCGAGGGCGTGCCGGTCATCATCAACATCTCGCAGATGACCGACACGGAGGCGCGCCGCCTCATCGACTTCTGCGGCGGCCTCTCCTCGGCCCTCTACGGCCACATCGAGCGCGTCACGGGCAAGGTCTTCCTGCTGTCGCCCGCGCATGTCGCGGTCAGCGGCGACCAGGCGGACGCCTCGGACGACGTCGACGCGTCGTTCCTCTGAGCGTTCGCCGCGGGTCGGGACCCCTCGACCCGAATAGGCTTTGCTGGTGACCCGAGTCGAGCCGAGCGTCCTCGACTGGATCCTCATCGGCCTCTCATGGGCGTTGAGCATCTATCTCGTCGTGCTCTTCGCCCGGATCGTCTTCGAGCTCGTGCAGGCGATCGCGCGCGGCTGGCGTCCGCGCGGCTTCCTCCTGGTGCTCGCCGAGATCGTGTACACGCTGACGGATCCGCCGGTGAAGCTCGTGCGCCGCTTCGTCCCGCCGCTGCGGATCGGACCCGTCGCGCTCGATCTCTCGGTCCTCATCATCTGGTTCGCGATCGTGATCCTGCAGACGCTGCTCGGCCTCGTCCGGGTCGCCGTCTGAGGGTTCTCCGCACGCGCTCCCGGGTCTCGCGGGGTCCATCGGCTACGCTTCTCAGCACCCGCCCGGGACCCGCCGGGCATTAGGATGACGTTTACCTTGATGTAGAGGTTGAGCGAAGCGAACGAGGTGACGTATGGCCCTGACGCCGAACGACGTGCTGAACAAGCAATTCCAGACGACGAAGTTCCGCGACGGCTATGACCAGGACGAGGTCGACGACTTCCTCGACGAGGTCCTGGCGGAGTTCCAGCGACTGATCGGCGAGAACGACCAGCTCAAGGCGCAGCTCGCCGGCGCTCCCGCCGCCGCGCCCGAGACCGCCCCCGCCTCGTCGCCGGCCGCCGCGCCGAGCCTCGAGCAGACCGCCGAGCTCGAGAGCCTCCGCAACCAGCTCGCCACCGCGCAGTCACAGGTCGGCACGCTCACCGCTCAGCTGTCCGCCGCGCAGCAGGAGCTGCAGAAGGTGCAGCAGGAGGCCGCGAACGGCGGCTCCATGCTCGACGGCATGAACTCCGCCGAGTACCTCCAGCTCGCGCGCCGCGTCCACGAGGAGCACGTCCGCGAGGGCGTCGCCAAGCGCGACGAGCTCATCGGCGAAGGCGAGACGAAGGCCGCGACCGTCCTCGTCGAGGCCCAGAGCAAGCACGACCAGCTCGTCAGCGACGCGCAGTCGCAGGCCGCGAAGCTGACCGGCGACGCCCAGGCGCAGGCCGACGCGGTCCTCGGCGACGCGCGCGCCCAGGCGGAGACGCTCGTCACCGAGGCGCAGGCCCAGCGCGACGCGCTCCTGAACACGCTGAGCGAGGAGGTCGCGACGCTCACCACGCAGCGCGACGACCTGCAGGCCGCCGTGGACGGCCTCAAGGCCTTCGAGCGCGACTACCGCGCCGGGCTCAAGTCCTACCTCGAGGGCCAGCTCGGCGAGCTCGGCTCCTCCTCGATCGAGGTCTCGGCGACGGCCGGCGCCCCGCCCGCCGAGGCCGCCCCGGCCGAGTCGGAGGGCGAGTCCCAGGCAGCGGCCCCCGTGCCGCCCTTCGAGCTCCCGGAGCAGACCTTCGAGACGCCCATCGTCGAAGCCGCCGTCACGGGGCCCGAGCCCGTCCCCTCGACGCCGTTCGAGGCGCCCGGCACGAGCGGGTTCTCCTCCTCGCCGTTCGACACCGCGACCTCGCCGTTCGACGCGCCCGCGCCGAGCACGGAGCAGACCTTCGCCGTCCCCTCCGTCCCGGCCTCGTTCGAGGTGCCGCCGGCGATCGACGAGATCCCGGTCGTCTCCGAGCCGGTGCAGTGGGACGGCTTCTCCTCGGACGTCGAGACGACGCTGACCGAGGAGTCCTCGGGCGTGACCTACGAGATCCCCGGCTTGGACGAGCCGCAGCAGCCGTCGGCGCCGCAGACGCCGGGCTTCCCCACGGGCGGCCAGCAGCCGTCCGCCGGCTTCGGTGGCAGCTGAGCCGGAGCCGATCGCCGCGTCCGCCGAGCAGGCCGAGCCCGGTGCACGTCCGCGGATCGGCGCGATCCTGCTCGTCCTGGGCCTCGCCGTCGTCTGGGTCGGCGTCGACCAGCTCGCCAAGTGGCTCGTCGAGACGAACCTGAAGGAGGGCGTCGCCGTCCCGGTGATCGGCGAGCTCGTCCAGTTCGTCTTCGTCCGCAACCCGGGCGCGGCGTTCTCGATCGGCGGCGGCCTCACCTGGCTGTTCGCGGTCGTCGCGCTCGCCGTGGCCGTGTTCATCGTCGTGTTCGCCCGCCGGATCCGCTCGCTCGCCTGGGCCACCGTCTTCGGCATGCTGCTCGGCGGCACGATCGGGAACCTCCTCGACCGGCTGTTCCGCGAGCCCGGCTTCGGCCAGGGTCACGTCGTCGACTTCATCCGGGTCTGGGGCCTCCCGTTCATCTTCAACGTCGCGGACATCGCCATCACGTTCAGCGTCGCGATGCTCGTCATCCTGGTCCTGACCGGCCGCAACCTCGACGGCACGCGCCATGGCAAGCCGAAGCCTGCCGATTCCTGACGGCCTCGCCGGCGAGCGGGCGGACGCGGCGATCGCGAAGCTGCTCGGCTTCTCCCGGACGTTCGCAGCCGAGGTCGTCGAGGGCGGCGGGGTGACGCAGGACGGCAGGACGCTCGGCAAGAGCGACCGGCTCCGCGCCGGCGCCTGGCTCGAGGTCGAGTGGACGGAGAAGTCCGAGCCGGCCGTCGTGCCCGAGATCGTCGAGGGCCTGGCGATCGTCTACGAGGACGACGACCTCGTCGTCGTCGACAAGCCGGCGGGCGTCGCCGCGCACCCCTCGCTCGGCTGGGAGGGCCCGACCGTCGTCGGCGCGCTCGCCGGGCTCGGCCGCCGCATCTCCACGAGCGGCGCCCCGGAGCGGCAGGGCGTCGTGCACCGGCTCGACCAGGGCACGAGCGGGCTCATGGTCGTCGCGAAGAGCGAACGCGCCTACACCGACCTCAAGCGCCAGTTCCACGACCGGCTCGTCGAGAAGGTGTATCACGCGCTCGTCCAGGGGCACCCGGACCCGCTGAGCGGCACGATCGATGCGCCGATCGGCCGGCACCCCTCCTCCTCGTGGAAGTTCGCGGTCGTCGCCGACGGCAGGTCCGCGGTGACGCACTATGCCACGCTCGAGGCGTTCCGCGCGGCCTCGCTCCTGGAGATCCACCTGGAGACCGGCAGAACGCACCAGATCCGCGTCCACATGGCCGCGCAGCGGCACCCCTGCTGCGGCGACGGCCTGTACGGCGCCGACCCGGTCCTGAGCGCCCGCCTGGGCCTCGAGCGGCAGTGGCTGCACGCCCATCGTCTCGGCTTCGCCCACCCCGACGACGGCCGCTGGATCGAGCTCGAGTCGCCCTATCCCGCCGACCTTCAACACGCCCTTGAGGTCATCGACGCGGACTGACCGCGCGTTCCGGATCCGATGTCGCCGGACGTGCCTATCGTGGAGTGGTGGCGACCGCATCCTCCGACTCCTTCGTCCACCTGCACGTCCACACCGAGTACTCGATGCTCGACGGGGCGGCGCGCGTCGGAGAGCTGCTCGACGAGGCGGTCCAGCTCGGGATGCCGGCGGTCGCGATCACCGACCACGGGAACAACTTCGGCGCCTTCGACTTCTGGAAGCAGGCGAAGGCCCGCGGGATCAAGCCGATCATCGGCACGGAGGCGTACCTGACGCCCGGCACGCACCGGAGCGACAAGTCGCGCGTGCGCTGGGCCGAGGGAGATGGACTGAACGCCGACGACGTCGGCGGCGGCGGCGCCTACACGCACATGACGATGCTCGCCGAGACGACGGAGGGCATGCACAACCTCTTCCGGCTCTCGAGCCTCGCCTCGATCGAGGGGTACTACTTCAAGCCGCGCATGGACCGCGAGCTGCTGCAGCGC
>JAGIAU010000063.1 GCA_017744755.1 Microbacteriaceae bacterium | reverse complement strand
AGTCGGGATCGACGCCGACGACGCGCGCGATCGCGTCGACCGAGCGGTGGGCGCCGCGTCCGGCGATGAAGACGACGAGGTCGATCGCCTCGGCGACGAGGCGGCGGATCCCGGCGAGCGCGGTGTCCTCGCCGACGGCGGTCACCTCGACGCGGATCGCCGAGTCGGTCGCGATCGTCCCTGCGACGACGGCATCGCCCTCGCCGCGGCGGACGGGCTGCGACTCGCCCGTGATCATCGACTCGTCCATGCTCGCGGCGCCCGAGGCGACCCGGCCGTCGGCGGGGATCCGCCCGCCGGGCCGGACGAGCACGAGCTGGCCGACGCGGAGCGCCGAGGGCGCGACCCGCATGAGGTGATCGCCGTGGACGAGCTCGGCCTCGTCCGGCAGCAGCGCGGCGAGCGAGTCGAGCGCCGAGGTCGTCGCGGCGAGCGAGCGCATCTCGATCCAGTGGCCGAGCAGCATGATGACGATGAGCAGCGCGAGCTCCCACCAGAAGTCGAGTCCGTGATCGAGCAGCCGCAGGCTCGAGCCCCAGGAGGCGAGGAACGCGACCGTGATCGCGAGTCCGATGAGCAGCATCATCCCGGGCCGGCGCGCGCGGAGCTCGCGCACGGCGCCCGTGAGGAAGGGCGCGCCGCCCCAGACGAACATGACGGTGCCGAGCACGGGGGAGACCCAGCGCACCCATTCGGCGTCCGGCAGCCGGTAGCCGATGAGATCGGCGAACATCATGGAGAAGCCGACGACCGGAACCGCGATCGCGAGCATGATCCAGAACAGCCGCCGGAACCGCCCCGCATGGTCGCCGTGGTCGCCATGACCCGCATGGCCGTGGTCGGCGTGGTCCGCATGGCGCGTCTGCGCGGCGTGCCCTTCATGACCCTCGTGCGCCCCGTGATCGTGCATCTCGTGCATCTCGTGGTGCTGTCCGCCGTGATGCCGGCTGTGGTCGTGATGCTCGTGTCCGGTCGACATTCCGCCTCCTCATTAGGATACCTGGGTAGGGTATCCATGTAACGAGGCGCGCGTCAAGCACGCCTCCCGTCGGAGAGGCCGAAGCGCGGTGCCTCAGTAGCGCTTGCCGCCTGCGCGGACGGTCTCGACGATCGCCATCACGGCGCCGATCGCGCCGAGCAGCGCGAGGCCGCCGAATGCGAGCCAGATGGCGCCCTCGAGCGTGATCACGGTGCTGCCGATGGTGAAGAGCTCCATGCCCGACAGCCTAGCGAAGCCCGGCGCGATCAGACGAGCGCGAGCTGCAGCACCGGCCGGGCGGGTCGCGGCCGGGCGACCTCGGCGAAGCCCCGGGACAGGAACGCGCTGGCCGGCCCGTGGAAGAGGTCGTCGTCCGAGACCTCCGTGACGCTCGTGTCGACCGGGTACGCCTCGAGGAGCGTCGCGCCGTTCGCCCTGGCGAAGTCGATCGCGGCCGAGACGAGCTCGCCGACGACGCCGAGCCCGCGGTGCTCCCGGCGCACCTGGACGCATGTGAGCGCCCAGACCGAGGCATCCTGTCTCGGCGCGTTCGACGCCCTCGCCATGCGGCCGCGTGCGATGCGCCCCTGCTCCGGTCGGGGCGCGATGCGCACCCATCCCGCCGCCGCGCCGTCGACGTACGCGAGGAGCCCGCGGGGCGGTCCGGCCGACACCTCCGCCTCGAGTTCGGCGCGCTTCTCGGTCGTGCTCGACGTCCCGAAGCGCGCCGAGGTCTCCATCGGCCATCGGCACCAGCAGGTCCCGCCATCGCCACCGCCGGTCATCGCCGCGACGACGTCGTCCCAGCGCTCGGCGGTGGCCGGGGCCGTCGTGATCGTCACCATCCGGTCAGTATGCCCCCGGCCTCCGACAACGCCCAGGAACCTCGACAGCACGCCGGCGCCCCGGACCTCGCGGAGGCCCGGGGCGCCGGCGGCGCGCGTCCCGTCGGCTACGAGGCGGCGGGCGCCGGCTCGGCCGGCGTGAACGGCGCCTCGACGCCCGCCGGCCACACCGGCGCGGGCAGGACCGTGTCGACGGCGCCGTCGCGGATCGCGCGGATCGCGTCGGTGATCTCGGACACGTTGTCCGGGACCGGCTTGCCGCACTGCGTCAGCTCGGACCGGAGCTCGAGCGTGAGGCGCGGCTTGCCCGCGGCGATGGCCTCGGCGACCGTGCCGGTGCTGACGGCGTTCGCGTTCGCGAGGTCGCTGACCTCCGGGCACACGTGGTAGACCTCGCCGCCGGCCGCCCAGGCGACCGAGTCGGCGCCGAGCAGCTGGATGACCGTCGACTTCTCCGCGGAGTAGGCCTCCTGCGACGGCGGGTTGAAGTCGGCGCCGAGCGCGACGGAGCCCGCGGCGAGCACGATGCCGATGATGCCGGCGATCGTCTTCTGGCTGCCGGACATGTCCTTGTTCAGGAACACCATGATGATGAGCGGCAGGAACGCGACGATCGCGACGATCGCCCCGAGCTGGTTCTGCACGAAGAAGCGGACCTTGTCCTTGGCGGAAGCCGGGTCGAGCCGGTTCGCCTTCTTCCAGAGGAACGAGCCCGTGATGGACAGCGCCGCGATGACGACGAGCAGCACGATGAGGACGATGAACGCCCACTGCGGGAACCCGGGCGCGGTCACCGGCTCGAGGAGGCCCGTGTCGGGGTTGCGGACGAGCTGACCTGAGCTCGTCGTGGTCTCGCGCTGGCGGAGGACCCAGAAGATCCCCACGGCCTCCGCCGCGATGGCGACGATCCACAGGATCCAGGCGATGACGCGGAGCCGCGTCGACTGCCGCTTGGATGCGGCGGTCGGGGTGAACGTCCTGTCGTCCGCGGCGGCGGGTTCGGTCTTCTTCGATGCGGCCTCGGCCACGGGTGCTCCTTCGGGTGGGGATCAGTCGATGACTTCGACGGCCTCCATCATGCCCATGTCCTCGTGATCGACATAGTGGCAGTGGTCGACGTACTTGCCGGTGAAGTCGTCGAGGTTCATCTGCATCTTGAACGAGTCCGGCCCGAGCGGGAACGTGTCGCGCCACTGCGGCGGGTTCATCGGCTCGCCGTTGACCTCGGTGACGAGGAACGGGTTGATGTGGATGTGGAAGACGTGCGTGAAGCCGTCGTCCATGTCGTCGACCTGCCACTCCTCGGCCGTGCCGAGCTTCATCCGGTAGGGCTGCTCGTCCGGATCGAACGCGTGCTGCTGCACGCCGAGCCCGAGGAAGTCGCCCGCCTTGTCGAAGAGGGAGTCGTAGCTGAGCGTGCGGCGCTTCGCGATCGGCCGGATCGGCGGGTCATAGGCGGGCAGCCGCTCCGGCAGCGCCATGTCGGCCGGGTCCCCCTCGACGCGGACGGTCGCGATGACGCGGGGCAGGCTCGGCGAGGCCACGTAGCCGTCCTTGTCCGGCGTCGGCTCGACCGCAGGCACCGCGCCCGTCGGCAGCAGCTCGATGTCGTAGCTGCCGAGCGCGGTCGACGCCCGGATGAGCAGCTCGACCCGGCCGCCCGGGACGATGAGGGTGTCCTGGGTCTCCTGCGGCGCCGCGAGCGTGTACCCGTCGTACGCGAGGACGTGGATCGGGTGGCCCGAGACGGTGAGCTGGGCCGACGAGCTCGCGGCGGCATTGACGAGCCGCCAGCGCTGCACCTCGCCCGGCCGCATCGTGATGACGGGCCGGTACTGGCCGTTGACGACCCAGAACTCCTGCGCGTCCGGCCAGTAGTTCCCGTTCGGGTCGTCGGGCGTCGGCTCCGCGAGGCGGTAGTCGGCGGTCAGCTCGACGTCCTGGAGGACGAGGATCTTCTCCGCGGCCGCGGCGACCTCGGGCACCTCGTCGATCTCGCCGCGGACGATGATGGCGCCGGCCATCCCGCCGCGGACCGCCTGCTTGACGCCGCCGTGGACATGCGGGTGGTACCAGAAGAACCCGCCCGTGTGGTCCTCCGGGATGCGGATGTCGTACTTCTGGGTCTGGCCCGGCTCGATGACGAGGAACACGTTGTCGCCCGCGCCCTGCTCGGTGTCCGAGGGGGAGACGTGCAGGCCGTGCGTGTGGAGGTTCGTCGTCGTCCACGCGTGCGGCCGCACCATCGCGGTGAGCACCTCGGAGCCGTCGGTGTCGGCCTCCTCGGCCGGCGTCGTCGCGTTCGGGGTCGCGTGGGCGTCATGGCCCGCCTCGGGCAGCTCGTTGCGCAGCTCGACCGCGATCGTCTCGCCGGGGCGCACGTCCCAGGTCGCGCCGGGCAGCGCGCCGTCGAACGTGTACGTGCGCACCATCGCCCCGATGCCGAGGTCGACCTCCGCGATCTTCGCGACGAGGGGGCCGGTCAGACGGCCGTCGGCGCCCGCGCGGCGCACCGGCGGGTTCGTCAGCTCGAGGCCGGCCGGCAGCACCGCGCGGCGCGCGCTGCAGGAGGAGAGGACCATGGGGATGGCGAACGCGCCGAGCGCGCCGAGGATGCCGATGCCGATCGCCTGCCGGCGCGAGAACGCGCCACCCCCCGCTGTCATGGCCTCAGGCTAGCGAGCCGTGCGCGGCAGCGCACCCGTCGGCATGCGAGGATGGGCTCGGACGCGATCGTCAATCCCCTTCGCGGCCGACCGGGCGGCCGGTGCCGTGGGGGCACATCGGCCGCCCGACCCCGCGCTCGCGGTCCTCCGCTCGGCTGGACGGTCGCTCAATCGGGCCTCCGACGGCGTGACACCGTGCGATCCCTCATATATCGTCGGTAGCGGGTCTTCCGTCCCTGGGGAGGGCGGGGCCTGGCTGCATACCATGGGGGTCCAGCCGGTACCGTGACCCGGAAGTCGGCCGCAGGGCCAGATGGACGGGCTACCGTGATCTTGGGGGTCACAGAGAATGTTCGCATCAGGGGCAAGCGAGGTCCGGGAGCGGCCGGACACCGTCGGCTGGCGGAGCGTCGCGACCGCGATCCACTCCATGCGCCAGCTGCCCATGCCGATGCTCCTCACCGTCGTGTCCAGCGACTGCGAGCCGCTCTGGGTCGACTTCTCCACCGGCCGCTACTACTGGGAGCGTCCGCTCACGGCCATGCCGGAGCAACCCGGCGGCGTGACCGTGTACTCGCAGCCGATCGAGGCGGGGAACCCGCCCTACCCGTGGGTCGCGTGGCGCGCCATGGATCCGCTGCTCTGGCAGATCGGCCGCTACGCGTTCGGCACGGACCGCGCCACCTGGATGCGACCGGGCGACCGCTACGCCCTGCAGCGCTGGCCCAACCTCACGGAGATCCCGCACTCCACCGAGGAGATCCGGATGATCGCGACGCTCGCGAACGGCTACCTCACCGCGCAGGAGCTCGGCCTCCTCACCGGCGCGGACGAGCCGACCGCGCAGCGGGTGCTGAACATGCTGAGCCTCATGGGCGCCGTCAAGCCGGCCGGCGGCCCGCTCGCCCCGCCCGCCGTCGTCGCCAAGGTCCAGGCCGAGCCGCAGCAGGCCGCCGCCGCCTCCACGTCGAACTTCGGCTTCTTCTCGCGCCTGCGCGACAAGATGGGCGGTCGCTGAGCGTGGCGGAGCACGTCATCCTCGTCGTCGGTCCCATGGGCGCCGGCAAGACGACGGCGATCAGCGCGCTCAGCGACATCGACACGATCCGCACCGAGGCCGTCAACACGGAGCGCGACGTCGTCGACAAGGCGACGACGACCGTCGCCCTCGACTACGGTGAGATCGAGCTGAGCCCGAACGAGAAGATCCGCCTCTACGGCGTCCCCGGCCAGAAGCGCTTCGACTTCATGTGGTCGATCCTCAAGCAGCGCGCGGTCGGCATGATCGTCCTCGTCAAGAACGACGCGGAGGACCCGGTCGGCGACCTCGTGGCCTTCTTCGACGAGTTCCGCGAGATCCACGAGCGCGGCGGCGTCGTCGTCGGCATCACGCACAGCGACCTGGCGCCGAGGCCCACGACGTACGAGTATCAGCAGATCGTCGCCGAGCGCTACCCTAGTGCCCTGGCGCCGGTGTTCACCGTCGATCCCCGGAGCCGGGACCAGCTCGTCGTCATGCTCTCGGTGCTCGCCGCGAACGTCGACAGCCGGGCGATGTTCCTCGCGCGCTGACGCGGCGGGGAGCGGAACACACTCACCGAGACAGAACGGGAACCACAGCGATGTCCGACGCAGGCCGCTTCGACCCCGCGCTCGTCGCCGCCGGCACGGCCGCGCTCGACGCGATGAAGGCCGATTCGCCGGGCCTCGTGCTCGCGGTGCTCATCTCCGACGACGGCTTCGAGGTGGTCCGCACGCCGCGCATGGGCGAGCAGGACGGCCGCTTCGCGAGCATGGCGAGCTCGGTGCAGGCCCTCAGCGAGGCCGTCATCCACGAGCTGCAGATCGGCAAGGGCGACGCCGTCATCATCCAGGCCGCGAGCGGCGTCGTGATCCAGCAGCGCGTCCCCGGGCGCTCCGTCGTCCTGTCCGCGCTCTTCCGCACGGATGAGAGCCTGGGCCGCTGCCTCGTCGGGGTGCGCAACTGCACGGCCGCCCTCGACGCGGCGATCTCGGCGCTCCCGAGCGGCTCTTCCATCACACTCTGAAACCAATAGAATCTGCACGACCCGGACCCGTCCGGTATCAACATTCCTTAGGGGGGAATATGTCCACGCTCAACGAGATCGCCAAGGCGGTCACCGATTCCGTCGACGACGGCCTTGGCTTCGCCATCGTCGACCTGGAGTCGGGCCTGCTCCTCGGCGCGGCGCACAACGTGCCGTACTTCACGCAGTCCTACCTCGACGCCGTCGCCGCCGCCGCCGTCGACATGTTCCGCGGTCGCACGGTCTCCGCGGTCGAGCAGCTCCTGGCGCAGCAGCGAGGCACCGCCGCCTCGACGCACCTCATCAAGGAGGTGCAGATGACGACCGACAAGACGTACCACTTCATGCTCGTCCTGCCGAACAAGCCGAACGCGCTCGTCGTCCTCATCACGGGCAAGCGCGCGAACCTCGGCTTCGGCTGGTCGGCGGTCCGCCAGGCCGTCCCGCAGATCGAGCCCTTCGTTCCGTGAGCCCGGCTCGCGCGAGCGAGTCGTCTGACGCAGTGTCGGGGTGTCGGTGACCTACGGTCCCGGCACCCCGATCGTCGTCGTCGGGGCCATTCGCCCCGGGGAGGCCGTCGGCGTCGAGGCGATCCGCGCCGCGCTGCATCACCGGAAGTCGACGGAGCGCGACTCCGACTTCCTCGGCCGCACGACGACCGAGGTGTACGCGGACGAGACCACCGTCGTCAAGGTCCGTCCCGACCTGGAGATCCCCTACCGGGACAAGGACCCGATGGCGGATCGGATCCACTGGATCCACGCGCGGCTCGACCGGGAGCGCGGGATCGCGGGCTATCCCGACGCGCGCACCTGGTTCCTCATCGGCGAGGGCGACGAGGTCCGTGCGGGCGTCGCGGCCCCGCGCCTGCGTCCCATCCACCTGTGGACGCCCGAGGAGTTCGCGGCCCGCTGGGCATGGTTCGCGCGGCGCTTCGCGGCGCTGTACCTGCGCGCCGGCAACGAGGGCTGGCGGCTCGACGAGGGCCTGTCGAACTTCGCGCCGGATGGTCCGGGAGCGGCCGCCACGAGCGCCGACGCCGAGCTGCGCTACCTCGACGACGACCTCTACGCCTGGGACCGCGGCGCCGGCCTGCGCTACGCCTGGGTCGTGTTCGGCCGCAAGGAGAAGTGGCTGACGGCCGCGCACGGCGAGCTGCTCGGTCACGCGTTCCGCGACGAGCTCGAGCACTATGCGAACATCTTCGACACCCGCGAGGTCGCCGACGACCTGCGGATCGACGGCCGCGACAATGACTTCCTCACCGCCCTGGCCTCGGCCCTGGGGGCGCCCCGCAAGCGCGTCAAGTCGAAGCCGGGGCGCGGCGGCGAGGTGCGGCAGGTCGCGCTCCTGGCGGACATCCACGCGAACCTCGACGCGCTCGAGCGCGTACTCTCGACCCGCGACCTGCAGCAGGCCGACGAGATCCTGGTGCTCGGCGACTCGGTCGGCTACGGGCCCGACCCCGCCGCGGTCATCCAGCGGCTGCGCGCGGACGAGCGGATCCGCGTGCTGCGCGGCAACCATGACCACGCCATGAGCGATGCGGGCTCGACGAGCATGTTCCAGCGGGACGCGCGATGGTCGGCCGACTGGACCGTCGAGCGGCTGTCCGCGGACGACCGCGCCTGGCTCGGGGCCCTGCCGCTCGAGCTCATGGAGGAGGACTGGACGGCGGTGCACGGCGCGCCGATCGACCCGCAGAAGTTCAACGCCTACGTGTACAAGATGACGGCCGACGACAACCTCGCGAAGCTCGAGCTCGACGGCACCCCCGTCTGCTTCTACGGGAACACGCATGTCGCCGGCGCCTGGGGGCGGCTCAAGAAGGGCCTGCCGGGCGAGTGGGTCCGACCCGACGAGCCGATCGACGTGTCGCGCTACCGGGCGATCCTGGTGTGCCCCGGCTCCGTCGGCCAGCCGCGCGACGGCGTGCCCGGCGCCGCCTACGCGATCTACGACCGGCCGACGAGGATGCTGCGCTGGGAGCGCGTCGGCTACGACATCGCCCCGGTGCAGGCGCGCATGCGTGCGTTCGAGTTCCCCTCGCGGCTGGTGGATCGGCTGGGCAACGGGACCTGAGCCGGCCGAGTCGTCCACAGGCACCCGGGCCGCTTCGCGCACCTCGCGCCGGGGCCTGTGGAGAGCGAACGACGCCGCTCCGGAGAACGATCTACCGTCCCCGGCATGTCCGATGCCCAGTCCGTTCCATCGTCCGATCGCCGGTCGCTCGCGACCGTCGCCCGCAGGCTCGCCGCGGCCCTCTCCGGCGCCCTGATCGGCGCCGCCGTGCTCGGCGCCTCGCTCGTCGTCGCGCCGGCGCCGCCCGCCCGCGCCGCCGACCTCGGACCCGCCTATACCGAGTACGACAACGGCGGCCTCGGCTACCTCGGGGCCTACCGGATCGGCGACCGGAACTACTACTGCCTCGAGCCGCGCCTCGACTGGCCGGTCGGCGTCGCGAGCCAGGCGATCGGCTACGGCGGCTGGGGCGGCGCCTCGCCGGAGGACATCGCCCGCGCGAACCGGGCGATCTCGACGATCGGCCAGTCGACGGACCGCCGCATCACGGCCGCCGTCCAGATGTACGTCTGGTGGCTGCTCGCCCGCGACGACTACGACCGCGGGGGCGTCTCGGGCGACGAGCGCTACGGGGCGTTCGTCCCCGATCCTGCCGAGCGCAACCACGTGCTCTCGTGGCTCGCCGGCCTGCGGGCGGACGGCGCGAGCATCCGGGTCCGGCCGGCGGGCGGCACCGGCACGCTCGCGATCACCGGCGATGCGGTCGACCCGTACATGGGCACCGTCCGGGTGCAGGGGCTGTCCCCCGCCGACGCGACCGGCACGCTCGTGCTCCAGAACGCGCGCTTCGACGCGACCGGCTCGCCGAGCATCGCGGGCGTGCGAGACGGGGAGGAGTTCGCCTTCACGACCTTGCCGCCCGACGGGGCGACGCCGTACAAGGTCGGCGTCTCCGGCACCTTCAGCCTGGACGGCTGGCCCGCGGAGCTCGAGCTGTGGTCGACCGCCGCTGCGCAGACGCTCGCGGGCGGAGGCCGGACGCTCGACGGCGCCTTCTCGCTGTGGGCGGCGGACGGCAGGCCCCGGACGGCCGAGTTCCGGCCCGTCGTGACGACGCAGGCGCAGCCGCGGGTCGAGCCCGGCGAGCACTACCGGGACGTGCTGCGCTTCGCGCTCGCGGCCGATGAGGCCGGGCGGATCGGGCGCTGGTACCGGCTCGGACCCGACCTGTTCCTGCCGATCACGGCGTCGTGCCGGGTGTACGGGCCGTTCGAGGCGCCGCCCGCCCCGGCGGCCGCCGTGCCGCCGGGCGCGCCGCTCGCGAGCACATTCGCCGTCACGACCGGGCCGGACGGTCCGCTCGTCGACTACCCGGCCGAGTCGG
>JAGIAU010000062.1 GCA_017744755.1 Microbacteriaceae bacterium | reverse complement strand
TCGTAGACCTGCGCGCCGACGGCGACGTGCGCGCCGGGCTCGACGTAGGCGCCGCGGCTGACGAGCGCGGTCGGGTGCACGTCCGCGTCGACCGCGACGAATCCGCGGCCGTTCGGGTGACGGCGGTACTTGGTGACGCTGCCGTCCTCGCGCTCGACTTCGATGAGTGAACTCATGGGAAAGGGTCCTCCGTCCCGGCCGCGTTCGGGTGGCCGCCGGGCTTGTGTGCATCTGTATTGAACACGAGGCGCCTGGGGTTATTCCCGGAGCGACTGGGCGGCGGCCCGGCTGCGCCCGGGAATCAGCCGCGGATGCGCTGGCAGTGCGCGCAGTAGTGCGAGCCGCGGTTCATGAACGACTCGCGCACGATCGGCCGCCCGCAGCGCGCGCACGGCTCGCCCTGCCGGCCGTAGGCGCGCAGCGAGCGGGAGAAGTAGCCGGACCGGCCGTTGACGTTCACGTACAGCGCGTCGAAGGACGTGCCGCCCTCGGCGAGCGCCCGCTGCATGACGGCGCGCGCCGCCTCCAGGACGCGGCCCGCGGCGACGGCCGAGAGCGCGTCGGTCGGCTGCCGGGGGTGGACCCGTGCGTGCCAGAGCGCCTCATCGGCGTAGATGTTCCCGATGCCGCTGACGAGTCCCTGGTCGAGCAGCGCGCGCTTGACCTCGGTGCGGCGACCGCGGATGCGGCGGACGAAGTCGCGGTCGGAGAACGCGCCGTCGAGGGGGTCGCGGGCGATGTGCGCGACCTGGGACGGGACGCGGTCGTCCGTGCGGCTGGTCTCGGCGGCCTCGACCGACCGGTCGCGCGGCGGGACCAGCGTATCCAGGGCGAGCGAGCCGAACGTCCGCTGGTCGGCGAAGACGAGCTCGGTGCCGCCCGTGAGCGCGATCCGGACGCGTTCATGCCGGTGCGTGCGGCGCTCCGTGTCGACGAGGACCTGGCCGGACATCCCGAGGTGGACGAGAACGGCTGTGCCGGCAGCGGCAGGACGACCGGTTGCGTCCACGAGCGGCACCCAGAGGAACTTGCCGCGGCGGGCCGGCTCGCCGAGCACGGCGCCGGCGAGGCGCGCCTCGAAGTCGGCGGCGCCGGCCGCGTGCCGCGTGACGGCGCGGGCGTCCATGACATCGACGCCCTCGACGGCGAGGCCGCTCAGCGGCAGGAGACCGCGCCGGACGACCTCGACCTCGGGCAGCTCAGGCATGCCGCGCCCCGAACGGAGGGGAATTGCGCGAACAAAGGACGATTCGGGCGAACATCCCCTGCGTAGCGCGAAGTCCCCTTCGTTCGCGCATGAGCGGACGCATGTCGCGCTACTCGACGACGACCGCGGCGGCACGGAGGGCGCCGATGGCGGCGAGCGCCGCGAGGGACTCCGCGGCCTTCTTCGATGAGCCCTCGCCGGTGCCATACGGCTCGTCGCCGAGCAGCACGGTCGCGGTGAACACGCGCGCATGGTCGGGCCCGCGCGACTCGACGCGGTAGACGACGTCCCCGGCGCCGCGCGCGACGGCGAGCTCCTGCAGCGTCGTCTTCGGGTCCATCGCGACGCCGAAGCGGTCCGGGTCGTCCATGAGGGTCTCGACGAGGCGGAGGACGAAGTCGCGGGCGACGTCGGGGCCGTTCGCGAGGAAGCAGGCGCCGATGATCGCCTCGACGGTGTCGGCGAGGATCGACGACTTGTCGGCGCCGCCGGTGAGCTGCTCCCCGCGGCCGAGGCGGATGAACGCGCCGATCCCGAGGCCGCGCGCGACCTCGGCGAGGGCGAGCGTGGAGACGAGCGAGGCGCGTCGTCGCGCCAGATCGCCCTCGTCGAGGTCCGGGAAGCGGCGGTACAGCATGACCGTGACGGCCTGCCCGAGGATCGAGTCGCCGAGGAACTCGAGGCGCTCGTTGTGGGCGGTGCCGGGGTGCTCGTACGCGTACGAACGGTGAGTGAGCGCGAGCACGAGCAGTTCGGGGTCGATGTCGACCCCGAGCCGCTGCGTGAGCACGCTCAGATCAGGCATGTCGTCTCGAGGCGTCGATACGCGCTGCGCGCTGCTCGACCTGCGAGCAGCCGATCAGACGTCGGCGACCTTGCGGCCCTTGTACTCGAGGAAGAGCTCGGTGCCGACGGAGTCCGTGACGACCTTCGCGCGGTGCGGGAGGCTGTAGACGGTCTTGCCGTTCTCGACGGTCTTGACGAGCGTCGGGACCTCGGCCTTCCACTGCGCGCGGCGCATACGGGTGCTCGCGCGCGACATCTTGCGCTTCGGAACTGCCATCAGTGTCTCCTAGTTGTTCGAACCCGAATCGGGAAGCTGCTCGCCGGACGCGAGGCCCTCCAGCGCCGCCCAGCGCGGGTCGACCCGGGGTGCGTGCTCATGCCCCGGATCGTCCAGCAGCCGCACCCCGCAGACGGGGCAGAGGCCTTCGCAGTCCTCCTGGCAGACGGGCTGGAACGGCAGTGCCGGCACCACCGTGTCCCTGACCACCTGCTCCAGGTCGAGCGAGTCGTCCTGAACGAAGTAGTCGAAATCCGACGTCCCAGGATACGCGAAAAGCTCCTGGAAATCGACTTCGACCGGCTCGGTCACCGGGATGAGGCAGCGGACGCACTCCCCGTCGGCCTCCCCGTCGACCGTCGCGGTCACGAGGATGCCGTCGTGGAGCGATTCCAGACGGCCCTCGATGCGCAGCTCGTCGCCCTCACGGACGCCGATCACGGCGTTGCCGAACGCCTCCGGGATGCGCACGTCGAGCGTGAACGCCTTCGACTCCCCCGGTCGGCGGGCGAGGTCGCGGATGTTCAGCGTGTAGGGGCCGGGCATGCGTCAATTATCGGCGAGGTCCCGCCCCTTCGACTCGCTTCGCTCGCTCAGGGGGCCAGGAGCGGATCCCCGAGCGAGGCCGCAGGCCGGGTCGAAGGGCGTTCAGGACAGCGAGGAGAACGCCTCGTCGAGGATCGCGAGGCCGCGCTCCGCCTCCTCCGCGGTAACGATGCACGGCGGCACGACGTGGATGCGGTTGTCCGAGACGAAGGGCAGGTAGCCGCGCGACAGCAGCGCCGCGCGCAGCTCGCCGATCGTCGCGGGCGCGACGGGCTCCTTCGTCTCCGGGTCCGCGACGAGGTCGAGCGCCCAGAACACGCCGAGGCCGCGCACCTCGCCGATGATCGGGTGCTTCGCCTGGAGCGCGGCCAGGCCGGGACCGAGGACGTCCTGCCCGATCTCCGCCGCGTGCTCGACGATGCCCTCGTCCTCCATCGCCGTGATCGTCGCGACAACGGAGGCGGCGGCGAGCGGGTGCCCGGAGTAGGTGAGGCCGCCGGGGAACACGCGGTCGTCGAACTCGTGCGCGATCCAGCCGGGGATGACGACGCCGCCGACGGGCACGTAGCCGGAGTTCGAGCCCTTGGCGAAGGTGATCAGGTCCGGGGTCGCGCCCTCCGGGTTCACCGCGGGGTGCTGCCAGGCGAACCAGGCGCCCGTGCGGCCGAAGCCCGCCATGACCTCGTCGGCGATCCACAGGATGCCGTACTTGTCGGCGAGGGCGCGGACGCCCGCGAGGTAGCCGGGCGGCGGCGGGATGATCCCGGCGGTGCCGGGGACGGTCTCCAGCAGGATCGCGGCGATCGAGTTCGGGCCCTCGCCCTGGATGGTGCGCTCGAGGTGCCGCAGCGCGCGCTCGACCTCCTGCTCGGGCGTCTCGGACCAGAACTCGCTGCGGTACGGGAAGGGACCCCAGAATCGCACGTGGCCGATCGCGTACTCGTTCGGGTAGCGGCGCCAGTCGCCGGTCGCGTTGATGGCCGCGCCGGTGTTCCCGTGGTAGCTCCGGTAGGTGGAGAGCACCTTGTCGCGGCCGGTGACGAGACGGGCGAGGCGGATCGCGTTCTCCACCGCGTCGGCGCCGCCGTTCGTGAAGAACACCTTCTCGAACGGCGCGCCCGCGTGCTGCAGGATCTTCTGCGCGGCGAGCCCGCGCGCGAGGTTCGCATGCGCCGGGTTGATGGTCGGGAGCGTCGCGGCCTGCTCCTGGATGGCGGCGACGACCTTGGGGTGCAGGTGGCCGATGTTCGTGTTGACGAGCTGCGACGAGAAGTCGAGGTACCGCCTGCCCTCGTAGTCCCAGAGCTCGCAGCCGAGGCCGCCGGCGAAGACGAGCGGCTTGAGCGCGGCCTGGGCGGACCAGGAGTGGAAGACGTGCGCGCGGTCCAGGTCGTAGGTGCGCTGGTTGCTGGTCTCGGTCATGTCGGTTCTCCTGTGAACACGCGAGTGGTGCGAGGGCCGGAGCCCCCGCACCACTCTAGTGTTCAGCCCTACTGACCGCCCTCGGTGAGCGGGGCGTCGATCGGCGTGTAGTCGGTCGGGATCTCGACCCCCTCGGCCGCGAGCGCGTCGAGCGCCGCCTGCATGTACTCGTTCGAGTACGCGGTCGCCGGCGGCTCCGCCGTGATGAGGTTGAGGCCGTCCTGGTTGACGGCCGCGAGCGCGCCCGCGACGGTCTTGTCCCACGCCGCCTGGTCGATGAGGCCGAAGGCGCCCCCCGTCCAGATCAGCTTGTTCACCTCGTCGAGCTGCACGAGCTGGTGGGCCGGGCCGACGGGGAAGCCGCCGCCGGCGACCGCCGCGTCGTAGGAGAGCGCCGCGGCCTCCTCGACGTTGTCGTGCGCGTAGATCCAGCCCTTCGTGATCGCCTTGAGGAAGCGGATCGCCGCGTCGGCGTAGGCCGGGTCCTCGAGCCGGGCGGTGTCCGCCCAGATGGCGTCCTGGAGCATCGCGCCCTCGGTGTCCTCGTAGTAGACGACGTCGACGTCGTCGAGCGTGTACAGCTCGCCCGTCGCCGGATTGACCGTCTCGAGGAGCTGCGGGAGCTCGTTGTACGTCATGGCCTGGGCCGCGTCGACGTCGCCGTTCAGCAGCGCGCTCATGTCGAAGCCCTGCGTCGTGATCGACACGGTCGTCGAGTCGAGCCCCTCGGCGGCCATCGCCGCGAAGATCTCCCACTCGTTGCCGAAGCCCCACGAGCCGATCCGCTTGCCCTCGAAGTCGGCGACGGTCGGGACGGGGTTCGTCTTGAACGAGACCTGCGTCGTGCCCGAGGCCTGGAAGACCTGCGAGATGTCGGTGAGCTCGGCGCCGCCCTCGATCGAGCCGAGCACCTTCGGCACCCAGGCGATCGCGAAGTCGACGTCGCCGGCCGCGAGCGCGTCCTGCGGGACGATGTCGCCGCCGGAGGGGACGATCTCGACGTCGGTGAAGCCCTCGTCCTCGAAGTAGCCCTGGTCGAGCGCCGCGTAGTAGCCGGCGAACTGGGCCTGCGGGAGCCACTGGAGCTGGAGCTTGATCGACGTGATGGGCTCGAAGGCCGGCGTCGTGACCTCGCCGGTGGGCTCCGGCGCCGGAGCCGGGGTCGTCGCGCAGCCCGTGAGGGCGAGCGCCGCGGCCGTGGCCGCGGAGGCGGCGACGGCGAGGAAGCCGCGCCGAGTGCTGTGTCGCATGGTGGTTCCTTTCAGTGATTGCAGGGTGCTACTGGAGTCTCGCAAGACGGTGTTGCGAGGGTGTTGCGTCGGTGTGACGGCTTGAACGCACTGGCGGAACGCCCCGATCAGACCGGGATCCGCTTGGCGACGATGCGCTCGATGAGCACCGTGACGAGGAAGAACACGAGGCCGACGGCGATCGCGGCGGCGACATGCGCCCAGGCGAGCGACGCCTTGCCCGACTTCGCATAGGACGCGATCGCCGTCCCGAGGCCGTTCGAGGGACCGCCGAAGTACTCGGCGACGAGGGCCGAGATGACGGCGAGCGAGCTCGCGATGCGCAGGCCCGTGAACAGATACGGCACCGCGGTCGGCAGCGTCAGCTTGGCGAAGGTCTGACCGCCTCGAGCGCCGAGCGCCGCGAACAGGTCGCGCTGCACGGGCTTCGCCTGCCGGAGCCCGCGGAGCACGTTCACGAACACGGGGACGAAGGCCGCGAGCGCCGCGATGAGCTGCCGGCCGAACTGGCTCGAGGCGCCGAACATCGTGTTCAGGATCGGGGTGAGCGCGACGATCGGCACGACCGAGATCGCGGCGACGACGGGCGCCGCCATCCAGTCGACGACGCGCAGCCAGGCGGCGACGCCGGCGAGCACGATGGCGAGGAGGGTGCCGAGGCCGAGGCCGATGAGGGCGTTCAGCGCCGTGATCCAGGTCGCCTTGAGCACGATGTCGCCGTGGGCGACGAGCTCCTCCCCGACCATGCCGGGGGTGGGGACGAGGACGGTGCGGCCCTGGTTCGCGCTGAGCGCCCACCAGAGGGCGAGCAGGAGGACGCCGACGACGATCGGGGCGACGATGCGGGCGACGGTGTTCATCGCGGGCGCCCTTCGACTCGCAATTGCGCGGGTGCCGAGCGAGGAGCGCAGCGACGAGTCGAAGTGCGCTCAGGGAGCCAGGTCGCGGTCATCGCTCGTTCGCCCGTTCGACGGGCGCGCCGTGGAGGGCCTCCCGGACCTCGGTGACCTTCGCGAAGAACTCGGGGGTCTCGCGCAGCAGCTCGGCGCGGTCCTTGCCGAACGGCACCTCGATCTCCGCGGTGATCCGCCCGGGCCGCGGCGACATGACGACGACGCGGTCGGAGAGGAACACGGCCTCCGGGATGGAGTGCGTCACGAACACGACCGCCGCGCCGGAGCCGGCGGCGATGCGGGCGAGCTCGCCCTGCATGCGCTCGCGCGTCATCTCGTCGAGCGCGCCGAACGGCTCGTCCATGAGCAGCAGCCGCGGCCTCTCCGCGAGGGCCCGTGCGATCGCGACGCGCTGCTGCATGCCGCCGGAGAGCTGGTCGGGCCGGTGGTCCTGGAAGTCGGCGAGGCCGACCATCTCGGCGAGCTGCTGGGCGCGTTCCGCCCGCTCGGCGTAGGGGACCCCGTGCAGCTCGAGCGGCAGCGCGATGTTCTGCACGACGGTGCGCCACGGCAGCAGGCCGGCCTGCTGGAAGGCGATGCCGTACTCCTGCTCGAGCCGCGCCGCCTTCGGCGACTTGCCGAACACCTCGAGCGTGCCGCCCGTCGGGGCGTCGAGGTCGGCGACGAGCCGCATGAGCGTCGACTTGCCGCAGCCGGAGGGGCCGATGAGCGAGACGAACTCCCCCGCGGCGATGGACAGGTCGATGCCCGTGAGCGCGTTCACCGCCTTGCCGCGCTTGCCGAACGTCTTGCCGATCCCGACGGCGCGCACCGCGGGGATCGCGTCGGGCACGGCCTTCGTCTCGAACCTCATGCGACGGCCTCTCCACGGCGGTAGTTCTTCAGGATCGCGCCGAGGAGCGCGACCGATCCGGCGGCCACGAGGCCGACGAGCACGGCGCCGAAGATCGGTCCGTACGGGAGCGCCGGGTCGGCGGAGGCCGACTGCGCGAGCTGGATGATCATGCGGCCGAGGCCCCCGGGCATGCCGATCGAGACCTCGCCGACGACGGCGCCGACGACGGCGCTCGTCGCGCCGAGCCGCAGCGCCGGCAGCAGGTACGGGATCGAGGCGGGCAGCCGGAGCTTGACGAGCGTGCGGCCGTACGAGGCGCCGTAGCTGCGGAACAGGTCCTGGTGGATCGCGTCCGGCGAGCCGAGGCCGCGCAGCGCGCCCACCGCGATGGGGAAGAACGCGAGGTAGGAGGCGATGACGGCGACGGAGAGCCAGCCTGGCCACCACCAGCCCTGCTTGTCGAGCTGCGTGCCGAGCCGGGCGACGATCGGCGCGAACGCGATGAGCGGCACCGTCTGGCTCACGATGATCCACGGCAGCAGGCCCCACTCGACGATGCGCCAGCGCTGCATGAGCAGCGCGAACACGAAGCCGACCACGAGGCCGATGAGCAGGCCGATCGCGGAGATGCCGAGCGTGACGCCGAGCGCGCTCAGGACGCTCACGCCGAGCGGCGGCGTGCCCGGACCGTTGTCCTGCCCGAGGCGGGCGAACATGTCCCAGACATGCGGCATGTTCAGGTCGCCGGTGCGCGGCAGGATGCGGAAGCCGCTGCCGGCCTGGCCCTCGACGGCCCCGAGGACGACGCCGTCGGCCGGCCCGAGCCACTTGTACAGCTCCCAGATCGCCACGACGGCGAGGATGCCGACGAGTCCGAGGATCCAGGGCAGGACGCGCTTCACCCTTCGACTCGCTTCGCTCGCTCAGCGCAAGTCGTCATGATTTCGCCGTGACGTGCTCGGCGAGGGCGGGGATGACGGTCTCGCCGTAGACGCGGAGCGTCTCCTCCTTGTTGTCGTGCATGAGGTAGCCGGCGAAGTGGTCGACGCCGATGTCCTTGAGCGCCTTGAGCTTCTCGATGTGGTCGGCGGCCGTCCCCAGCACGCAGAAGCGGTCGACGATCTCGTCGGTCACGAAGTCGACGTGGTCGTTCTCCGCCCTGCCATGCGAGTTGTAGTCGTAGCCCTCGCGGCGCTCCACGTAGTCGGTGAGCGCCTTCGGAATGACCTGTCCTTGCCCTGAGCCTGTCGAAGGGTCGCCGTAGCGCTTCACGATGTCGGCGATGTGGTTGCCGACCATGCCGCCGAACCAGCGGTTCTGCGCGCGCAGGTGCTCGAGGTCCTCGCCGATGTGCATGGGCGCGGAGACGCAGAACTTGATGGACTGCGGGTCGCGCCCGGCGCGTTCCGCCGCCTCCCGGACCGTGCCGATCATCCACGCCGCGATGTCCACGTCGGCGAGCTGCAGGATGTAGCCGTCGCCGACCTCGCCCGTGAGCTTGAGCGCCTGCGGACCGTAGGCGGCGACCCAGACCTCCAGCTCGGAGCCCCGCGACCACGGGAAGCGCAGCGTGGAGCCGTTGTGCTCCACCTCGCGCGAGTTCGCGAGCTCGCGGATGACGTGGATCGACTCGCGCAGCTCCGCCATCGTCGTCGGCTTGCCGTTCGTCACGCGGACGGCGGAGTCGCCGCGGCCGATGCCGCAGATGGTCCGGTTCCCGTACATCTCGTTGAGGGTGGCGAACACGCTCGCGGTGACGGTCCAGTCGCGCGTCGCCGGGTTCGTCACGAAGGGGCCGACCTTGACCTTCTTCGTGTGATCGAGGATGCGCGAGTGGATGACGTAGGGCTCCTGCCACAGCAGATGCGAGTCGAACGTCCACACCGTCGAGAAGCCGTGCGCCTCGGCGAGCTGGGCGAGCTGGACGACGCGCGCGCTCGGCGGGTTCGTCTGGAGGACTGCTCCGAAATCCATCGTGACTCCTCAGACCAGGTACTGGGACAGCCCGCGCTTGAGGAACCGGCCGTCCCCCTTCGCGCCGAGGTACGCGCCCCCGTCGACGATGACCCGGCCGCGGGAGATGACGGTGTCAACGTGGCCGTCGATCTCGAAGCCCTCCCACGCGGAGTGGTCCATGTTCATGTGGTGGGTCCTCCCCTCGCCGATGCCGATGCTCGTGTGCCCCTTGGGGTCGTAGATCACGATGTCGCCGTCGGCGCCGGGCTGGATGACCCCCTTCTTGCCGTACAGGCCGAACATGCGCGCCGGGGTCGTGGAGGTGAGCTCCACCCAGCGCTCGAGCGAGATCTCGCCCTGCACGACGCCCTGGTACATGAGGTCCATCCGGTGCTCGACCGAGCCGATGCCGTTCGGGATCTTCCGGAAATCGCCGAGGCCGAGCTCCTTCTGCTCCTTCATGCAGAACGGGCAGTGGTCCGTGCTCACCATCTGGATGTCATTGGTGCGCAGGCTCTGCCACATCGCGTCCTGGTGGCCCTCGGCGCGGCTGCGCAGCGGCGTCGAGCACACCCACTTGGCGCCCTCGAAGCGGCCCCACTCGGCGGAGTCCGCGCCGAGGTGCTCCTCGAGGCTGAGGTAGAGGTACTGCGGGCAGGTCTCGCCGAAGACGTTGAGCCCGTCGTCGCGAGCGGCGGCGAGCTGGGCGACCGCCTGCTTCGCGCTCACGTGGACGACGTAGAGCGGCGCGCCCGTGAGGTTGCTCAGCATGATCGCACGGTGCGTCGCCTCCTCCTCCATCTGCCAGGCGCGGGCGATGCCGTGGTAGTACGGGTCCGTCTTGCCCGCCTCGGCGAGCTGGGCGGCGAGCACGTCGATGACGGGTCCGTTCTCCGCGTGCATCATCGTGA
>JAGIAU010000061.1 GCA_017744755.1 Microbacteriaceae bacterium | reverse complement strand
ATCCTGACCGAGTACGGCAACGAGACCGTCGAGGACATGCTGCAGGCCGCCGGCCACCTCGCCGAGGACTCCGCGGGCCTGTGGGATCCGGCCGATCTGGACCGCGAGGTCCTCGCGGCGTTCGGCGCCGGCGCGTAGGGACGCCCGCACCGAACGTCCGATTGTCATACGATGTGGACGAACGTTTCGAAGGAGAGACCGCAATGCCCCTGATCGTCGTGACGGGCGTCAACGGCTACATCGGCAACGCCGTCGCCGGGCTCCTCCTCGCCGACGGCGTCCCCGCCGGCGAGCTGCGGGTGACGAGCCGCAGCGCGGACGCGCTCGCGACGTGGCGAGAGCTCGGCGTGGACGCCCGCCTCGCCGACTTCGACGACCCCGCCTCGCTGCTCGCTGCGTTCGACGGCGCCGACCGGGTGTTCCACGTCTCGACGCTCTCCGTCGGGCCGAACCGGAAGCGCCAGCACCGCAACGTCGTCGACGCCGCCGTCGCGGCCGGAGCCGGCTACCTCCTCTACACGTCCTTCCTCAACGCCGAGAAGCCCGAGGTCAACTCCGTCGAGGTCGACGACCACAAGGACACCGAGCGCGCGATCCTCGAGAGCGGCCTGCGCTACAACTTCCTGCGGAACAACCAGTACGCCGACGCGATGGCGGAGAACGTCGCCGCGATCGGCATCCGGACCGGCACCGCCGTCGGCAACTGGGGCGACGGCCGCGTCGGCTTCGTCTGGCGCGACGACGTCGCGGAGGTCGCGGCGAAGCTGCTCCAGGGCCACGGCGAGGACGACCGCGGCTACGAGGTCACCGGCCCCGAGCTGCTCTCGCTGCGCGACGTCGCCGCCCTCGTCAGCGAGTGCTCCGGCGTCCAGGTCGCCCCGATCGACATGACCGACGACGAGATGTACGGCATGTGGGACGCGCTCGGCGTGCCCCGCACCTCGGACGGCGACTTCACGAACTCGCCGACGCCGTGGGCGAGCGACGGCATGGTCACCTTCGGCGTCATGATCCGCGACCACCACCTCGAGGTGCTGACCGACACGGTCGAGCGGTTCACGGGGCACGCCCCGCGGACGCTGCGCGAGCTCATGGCCCTCCGGCGGCCGACCTGGCCGGCGGCCCCCGCAGTGCCCGCCGCGATCCCGGAAGGGGCGTGAGATGGCCGACGAGTACGAGGTCCTCATCTGCCAGTACGGCACCCGGATCGGCACCCGCTCGCAGGTGTTCCTGAACTACGAGATCTACGGCCAGGAGGATGCCCCGATCGGCATGGACTACTTCGTCTGGGTGGTCCGCAACGGCGACAGAACGATCCTGGTCGACACCGGCTTCTCCGAGCAGGGCGGCGAGAACCGCCGGCGCACCTGGGTCAAGCCGCAGGCCGAGATCTATGCCGCGCTCGGCATCGAGACGCACGCGCCGATCACGATCGTCGTGACGCATGCGCACTACGACCACATCGGGAAGCTCGACCTCTTCCCGAACGCGGAGATCGTCATCGCGCAGGCCGAGTACGACTTCTGGGTGAGCCCCATGGGCCACCGCGCGCAGTTCCACCACTCCGTCGAGGACGTCGAGGTCGACTACCTGCGGACGGCGCACGCCGCCGGCCGCGTCCGCACCTTCCAGGGCGAGCTCGACCTCGCGCCGGGCATCCGGCTCGCGGAGCTCGGCGGCCACACGCCGGGCCTCGCGGTGGTCCGGGTCGACACCTCGGAGGGCGTCGTCCTGCTCGCCTCGGACGCCGTGCACTACTACGAGGAGCTCGAGCAGGACCTGCCGTTCGCCTTCGTCGCCGACCTGCCGGCGATGTACGCGGGCTTCGATGCCATCAACGGCATGGTCGCCCGCGGCGAGGTGCAGCACATCGTCTCCGGGCACGACCCGGACACCCTGAACCGCTTCGCCCGCGTGACCGAGGGTCCGCTGGCCGGCATCGCCGCGACCATTGGAGCACGTGCATGAGCCCCCGCATCGGATTCATCGGCCTCGGGAACATGGGCGGGCGCATGACCCGCCGCATCGTCGACGGGGGCGTCCCCGTGCTCGGCTTCGACATGCACCGGGACGCGGTGGTCGCGGCGGGCGCCACCCCGGCGGAGTCGGCTGCGCAGGTCGTCGCCGAGTCCGACTTCGTGCTGCTGTCCCTTCCGGACTCGAAGGTCGTCGAGCGGGTCGTCCTCGACGGCGCGTTCCTCGCCGCCCTCCGGCCGGGCCAGGTCGTCGTCGACCTCTCGACCGCGGCGCCGAGCTCGACGCAGTCGATCCACGCGACCCTGGCGCAGCGCGGGATCGAGTATCTCGACGCCGGCATCTCCGGCGGCGCGGCCGCCGCCGAGAAGGGCGCCCTGACCCTCATGGTCGGCGGCTCCGCCGAGGCGCTCGAGCTGCTGCGGCCGGCGTTCGCGCACTTCGCGACGAACGTCTTCCACCTCGGCGGCTCCGGCGCCGGCCACTCGACGAAGCTGCTCAACAACTTCCTCAACGCCATCGCGCTGTCCGCCACGGCCGAGGTGATGGTCGCCGCGAAGAAGGCCGGCCTCGACCTGCAGACCGTGCTCGACGTGCTCAACGCGTCCAGCGGCGTCAACTTCGCGACGCTGAACCGCTTCCCGAAGATCATCCACGGCGACTACCTCAAGGGCGGCCTGACGAACGCGCTCATGACGAAGGACGTCGTGCTGTACGTCGACCACCTGCACGAGCTCGGCGTCACCTCGCTCAACGCGTCCGGGCCGCTCGCGAGCTTCGGGCTCGCGAACGCGCTCGGCTACGCGAACGAGATCAGCAACACCGTCGTCGACGCGATCGGCGACGTCTCCGGCCGCATCCGGCTCCACGACGGCGACCCGACCGACGCCTCCTAGGCGCACTGAACAGATAGGCGAACACAGATGGTGGACGACACGACGCACCGGGCGACCTTCGAGGCCGGTCTCGCGAAGCGCAAGCGCGTGCTCGGGGACGAATACGTGGAGCGCTCGCTGGGGCGCACGAGCGAGTTCGCCCGGCCCATCCAGGAGCTCGTGACGGAGTACTGCTGGGGCGGGATCTGGACCCGCGACGGGCTCCCGGACAAGACGCGCAGCCTCATCAACCTCGCGATGCTCTCCGCGCTGAACCGCGGCCACGAGCTCGGGGCCCACGTCCGCGGCGCGCTCCGCAACGGGGCGACCGTCGAGGAGATCCAGGAGGTGCTGCTGCAGGTCGCGATCTACGTCGGCGTGCCCGCCTCGCTCGAGTCGTTCCGGATCGCCGAGGCGAAGATCGAGGAGATGAAGGCGGCGGGGGAGCTCTGATGGCTTGGATCCCTGAGCGAGCCGAAGGCGAGTCGAAGGAGCGGGTCGCGTTCATCGGCCTCGGGAACATGGGCTCGCCCATGACGACCCGCCTCGTGGCGGCCGGGCACTCGGTCTCCGGATTCGACGTCTCGGCGGCGGCGAGGGCGCGCTTCGCGGAGCACGGCGGCGCGCCCGCGGACTCCGCCGTCGCCGCCGTCGCGGACGCCGCCGTCGTCATCCTCATGCTGCCGAACTCGGACGTCGTCGACGCGGTCGTCGCCGAGATGCTGCCGCATGTGCGCGCCGGCGCGCTGCTCGTCGACATGTCCTCGTCGGAGCCGCTGCGCACCCGGGCGCTCGCGGAGACCGTCGCGGCCGGGGGCGCCCGGCTGATCGACGCGCCCGTCTCCGGCGGTGTCAAGGGCGCCACCGCCGGGACGCTCGCGATCATGGTCGGGGGGCCGGCCGAGTCCTTCGCCGAGGTGTCGGAGCTGCTGTCGGCGCTCGGCAAGCCGACCCACGTCGGCGCGATCGGCGCCGGCCATGCGCTCAAGGCGATCAACAACCTCATGTCGGCGATCCACCTCTGGGGCTCGAGCGAGGCGATGCTCACCGGCATCGCGTTCGGGCTCGACCCGGAGGTCATGCTCGAGGTCATCAACGCCTCGAGCGGCCGCTCCGGCTCGACGCAGCTCAAGTGGCCGAGCTTCATCGTCCCGGAGACCTACGACTCGGGCTTCGCCCTCGCGCTCATGCTCAAGGACATGAGGATCGCGACCTCGCTCGCCACGGAGCTCGGCATCCCGCACGAGCTCGGCGACGAGGCGGTCGCCCACTGGACCCGGGCGAGCGCCGACCTCGGCGCCGGCGCCGACCACACCGAGGTCGCCCGCTGGCTCCGCGAACGGGGGTCGAGTGCCCCGGAGGGGCGTGTCGAGACCAAGGAGCGCGGCTGATGCCCCGCGACGAAGCCGCCTTCGCCGCGATCGGCGAGCTCGACCCCGCGTTCCTCGCCGCCTACCGGCGGCTCGAGGACGCCCCCCGGCGGACCGCGGCGCTCGACGCCAAGACGCAGTCGTTCATCCGCCTCGCCGTCGACGCGAACGCGACCCATCTCTACCTCCCCGCGCTCCGCCCCGACATCGTCGCCTGCCTCGACGCGGGCGCGACCCCGGCGGAGATCATGGAGGTGCTCGAGTGCGCCGCGACGCTCGGCATCCATGCGCTGAACATCGGGGTGCCGATCCTCGTCGACGTGCTCGAGCAGGCGGGGCTCCGCGAGGAGGCCGCGCCGCTCACCGAGTACCAGGAGCGGCTCAAGGCGGAGTTCACCGCCAAGCGCGGCTACTGGCATCCCTTCTGGAACGAGATCCTCGAGCTCGCCCCCGAGTTCTTCGACGCGTACACCGAGTTCTCCTCCGTGCCGTGGGTGTCCGGCCCGCTGTCGCCGAAGCAGAAGGAGTTCATCTACATCGCCTTCGACTTCGCCGCGACGCACCTCTACACCTCCGGCGGCCGCCTGCACATCGAGAACGCGGTCCGCTACGGCGCGACGGCCCAGGAGCTCATGGAGGTGCTCGAGATCGCGATGACGCTCTCGATCCACGCCGTCACCGAGGCCGCCCCGATCCTCCTCGACGAGGCGAGGAAGCGCGGCCTGAAGTGAGCCATGTCCTCCCGGACGCCGTCGTCGCCGAGTTCGCCGCCGCCATCGGCGCCGAGCACGTCGTCACCTCCCGCGAGGGCCGCGACGAGTACCGCGATCCCTACTGGCACCCGGAGGACCGCAGCTACGACTCGTCCGCCGTCCTGTACCCGTCGTCGACGGAGCAGGTCCAGGCGGTCGTCCGGATCGCGAACGCGCACGGCGTCCCGCTCTGGACGAGCTCCCAGGGGCGCAACAACGGCTACGGCGGCCCATCGCCGCGCGTCCGCGGCAGCGTGCTCGTGAGCCTGCGCCGGATGAACCGCGTGCTGCACATCGACGACCGCCTCGCCTACGCGGTCGTCGAGCCCGGGGTGACCTGGATCGACCTGCACCAGGCGCTCCTCGACGGCGGCCACGACGACCTCATGGTCTCCGTCCCCGACCTCGGCTGGGGCTCGGTCATCGGGAACACGCTCGACAGCGGCGTCACCTACCTCCCGCTCGGCATGGACTACCAGGCGCCGACCGGCATGGAGGTCGTGCTCGCCGACGGCTCGCTGCTGCGCACCGGCATGGGCGCCCTGCCCGGCTCGAAGGCGTGGCACCTCTACAAGCGCGGCCTCGGGCCCGTCCTCGACCCGCTCTTCGTCCAGTCCAACTTCGGCATCGTCACGCGGATGGGCTACTGGCTCATGCGCAAGCCGGAGGCCTACGCCCCGCTCTACCTGACGGTCCCGCGCGACGAGCAGCTCGAGCAGGCCGTCGAGATCACCCGCGAGCTGCGGCTCGCCGGCGTCATCCGCGGCGTGCCCGTGATGCAGAACACGATCACGCTCGCCTCCCACTTCCCTGACGTCCTCGGCCAGATGCAGGCGGCCGACGCCGCGCTCAGCGAGGCCGAGCTGCAGGAGATCGCCGACCGGACGGGCGTCGGGCGCTGGGGGCAGCGCACCGCCGTGTGGGGCGACCGGGCCGTCGTCGAGCACCACGTCGCCCGGATCAAGGAGGCCTGGAGCGCGATCGAGGGCTCGCGCGTCGACCACCACCGCACCTACGGCCGGGACGACTGGCACGAGATCACGCACTTCGTGGACAAGGTGCAGGCCGGCATCCCGAGCCTCGACATGCTCGAGGCGATCCCGGACCACATCGGGCACATCGGCTTCTCCCCGGTCGTGCCGCTCACCGGCGAGCACGTCCGCGAGGTCGTGGACCTGCTGCGCGGGATCAGCGAGCGCGAGGCGGGGGTGAACTTCGTCGCCGGGCTGTGCACCATCTCGGAGCGTTCCACCGTCCTCGTCTCCGGGCTGAACTTCGACGTGCACGACGAGGCCGCGGCGAAGCGCGCCTTCGCGACCGTCAAGCGGATGGTGCGCGAGGCCGGGAGACTGGGCTACGGCGAGTACCGCGCGCACCTCGACTTCATGGACGAGGCGGCCGAGGAGTACTCGTTCGGCGACCACGCCTACCGCCGCTTCGTCGAGCGGGTCAAGGACGCGGTCGACCCGAACGGCATCCTCTCGCCCGGTCGACACGGCATCTGGCCGTCGTCCCGGCGATCACGATAGACATAGGCATACCGATTCGATACAGGCATCCGACAAGGGAGTGGGAAGCAAATGGGAGCAGTTCCTGACAGTGCGGTCGCGGAGCTCCGGGCGGCGCTGAGCGCCGACGCGGTCGTCCACGCGCGCGGCGAGGCCGGCTACGCCGAGGAGGCCGCCGGCTACAACGCCGCGTCGAAGATCGACACCGACTTCGTCATCGGCATCGCGACGGAGGAGGACGCCGTCGCCGTGGTGCGCTTCGCCGCGGCGTACCGCCTGCCGATCACGATCGGCGCCACCGGGCACGGGCAGTACCGCCCGCTCCACGAGGGCGTCTACCTCCGAACGCACCGGATGCGGAAGCTGGAGATCGACAAGGCGGCGAAGACGTTCACGGTCGGCGCCGGCCAGCGCTGGTTCCAGGTGCTCCCGGCGATCCGCGAGGCCGGCCTTCTCGCCGTCACCGGCTCCTCGCCCTCCGTCGGCATCATCGGCCTCACGATGGGCGGCGGCGTCGGTCCGCTCAGCCGCAAGCTCGGCATCGTCGCCGACCGCATCCTCGCCTACCGCGTCGTCACCGCGGACGGCGACCTCAAGGTCGTGACCGCGGACTCGTACCCGGACCTGTTCCAGGCGCTCAAGGGCGGCAAGGTCGGGCTCGGGCTCGTTACCGAGGCGACGTTCCAGGCGGAGGAGATGGAGCACGTCTACGGCGGCGGCCTGTTCTTCGTCGGCGACGCCATCGCGCCGGTCTGGCACGCCTGGGCCGACTGGACGAAGACGCTTCCGGTCGAGGCGACCACCTCGGCGAACATCGTCCGCTTCCCCCCGGTCGGCGTCCCCGAGCTCTTCGCGGGCCGGACGGTGCTGCACATCCGCTTCGCCTACGTCGACCCGGACGCGAGCGACGAGGAGATGGCGGCCAAGGGCGCCGCGCTCATCGAGCCGATCCGCGCGGCCGGCGAGGTCTACCACGACACGCTCGGGCTGCTCGCGGCCGACGAGCTCGGCGCGATCCATCTCGACCCCGACGGCCCGCTGCCCATGGCGGTCGCCGGCCAGGGCCTCGTCGACATCGACCACGAGTTCGTCGACACGCTGCTCTCCTTCGCCGGCGACGGCAAGGACGTCGCGTTCGTCGCGACGGAGGTGCGCCACTGGGGCCATGGCGGCGCGATCGAGGAGGCGGGGGTGAACACGGTCAACTCGATCGGCGGCGCCCGTGCCCCGTACCACCTGCTGACGATCGCCACCCCGGTCGAGGAGCTCTTCGCCGAGGCGTTCCCGGCGTCGCGCGACGCGGTCTACTCGGCGCTCGCGAAATGGTTCGGCCCCGAGACGAACTACAACTGGGCCGGCTCGCCCGACGACGAGAAATGGAGGACGCTCTGGTCGCCGGAGACCGCGGCCCGCCTCGAGGCGACGCGCGCGAAGTACGACCCCGAGCACCTCTTCACGACGGGGCACTGAGGGCGTGACCGAGCTCCACGGCAAGGTCGCCGTCGTCACCGGCGGCGCCTCCGGCATCGGCCGGGGCATCGCCGAGGCGCTGCTCGAGCAGGGCGCGACGGTCGTCATCGCGGACATCCAGCAGGACGCCCTCGATGCGGCCGTCGCCGAGCTCGCGGGTCGAGCGGGCGAGCGCATCTCCGGCCATTCCCTCGACGTGTCGAAGGCGGCGTCCTACGAGGCCCTGCGCGAGCGCGTTCTGGAGACTGAGGGCCGCATCGACGTCGTCTGCCTCAACGCCGGCGTCGGCCCCTCCGGCGCCATCCGCGACCTCACGGCGAAGGACTGGGAGTGGATCCTCGGCGTGAACCTGTGGGGCGTCATCCACGGCGTCACCACGTTCCTGCCCGTCCTGGAGGCGAACCCCGACGGCGGCCACATCGAGATCACCGGCTCGAACGCCGGCTTCATCGCCCAGCAGTCGATCGGCTCCTACTCGGTCGCGAAGTACGGCGTGCTCGCGCTCGCGGAGGTGCTCGACCTCGAGCTGCGCGAGGCCGGCTCGAAGGTGCGGGTGACCTACCTCGCCCCCGGCATGATCCGCACCAATATCGGGAGCTCCTCCCGGAACCGGCCGGCCGGGCTCGAGGGCGCCCTGCACGACGCCGACATCTCGAAGGTCATCAACCAGGACGTCCGTTGGATGGAGCCCGCCACGGCCGGCCGCATCGCCGTCCGCGCGATCCTGGCCGACGACCTCTACGCCCCGACCGATCCGAGCCTCGTCGGCCCGATCCGGGAGCGGCACGCGCGCATCGTCGCCGCGCACGAGAAGTACCCGCTCTGGAAGGAGTGACATGACCGAGGTGGCAGGGAAGGTCGCCGTCGTCACCGGTGGCGCGTCCGGCATCGGCCGGGGCATCGCCGAGGCGCTGCTCGAGCAGGGCGCCTCGGTCGCGATCGCCGACATCGAGGAGGACGTGCTCTCCGGGACGGTCGCCGCCCTTCGACTCGGCCTCCGGCCTCGCTCAGGGGACCAGGATCCTGGCTCCCTGAGCGAGCGGAGCGAGTCGAAGGGCCGCGTCGCCGGCTTCCGCGTCGACGTGCGGGAGGAGGCGAGCGTCCAGGCGCTCCACGACGCCGTGCTCGCCGAGTTCGGCCGGGTCGACGTCGTCTGCCTCAACGCCGGCGTCGGACCGGCGGGCCGGGTCAAGGACCTCACGAAGGCGGACTGGGAGTGGATCCTCGGCGTCAACCTCTGGGGCGTCATCCACGGCGTGCGCGCGTTCCTGCCGACCCTGCTCGCGAACGCCGACGGCGGCCACCTCCAGGTCACCGGCTCGACCGCCTCGTTCGCGCCGATGACCGGGATCGCCTCGTACAACGTCACGAAGTACGGCGTGCGGGCGCTCATCGAGACGCTCGCGCAGGAGCTCGAGGAGGACGGCTCGAAGGTCCGGGTGAGCCTCCTCGCGCCCGGCACCGTGAGCACGAACATCAAGACGAGCAGCAGGAACCGTCCGAGCGGGCTCGAGGGCGCGCTGCAGGACATGGACCTCGAGGCGCAGGCCCGCGAGGGCGGCGGGCCGCGCTTCATCAAGCCGATCACCGCGGGCCGCATCGCCGTCCGCGCGATCCTCGCCGACGACCTCTACGCCGCGACCCACCCCGACTGGTGGTCGATCGTCGACGAGCGGCAGCGGCTCGTCGAGGCGGGCTGGCGGAAGTATCCCGTGCTGGAGGAGGGCGCCTCGTGACGATCCGCGGCAGGGCGGGCGTGCTCCGCGCCATCAACGAGCCCTTCTCGATCGAGGAGGTCGACTGGCTGACCGACGACCCGAAGCGGGTCATCGTGAGGACGCACGCCTCGCCGTTCTGCTCGACCGATGTGAAGAACTGGAAGGGCCAGCTCTACAAGATCCCGCCCACGATCCTCGGCCACGCCTCCATCGGCGAGATCGTCCACCTCGGCAAGGACGTCGAGGGCTTCCGGGTCGGGCAGCGCGTCTCGGTGCCGGGGACGCCGGAGTGCGGGCACTGCTACTACTGCTCGATCGGCGAGGTGTGGCAGTGCGGCGAGCTCTTCGACCTCGGCGGCGTCTACCCCGATGTCGCGCGCGGTGACGACGGCGCGCTCATCTCCTGCGCGGGCTGCGTCGGCGGCTACGCGGAGTACATGTC
>JAGIAU010000060.1 GCA_017744755.1 Microbacteriaceae bacterium | reverse complement strand
GCTTCGGCCGGGTCTCGAGCGCCCGGTCGCGCACGACGTCCATGTCGATCCGGTAGGTCTCCGGGTCGACGCCGTAGGAGACGATGTCGTAGTTCCGGCCGGAGAAGTTCTGCTTCCGGCCATGCGTCAGGTGCCCGCCGTGGTTGAGGTCGAGGCCGAGCACGCGGTCGCCCTGCTCGAGCAGCGCGTGGTAGACGGGCTGGTTCGCCTGGGCGCCGGAGTGCGGCTGGACGTTGGCGAAGCCCGAGCCGAAGAGCTGCTTGGCGCGTTCGATCGCGATCGACTCGACGACGTCGACGTACTCGCAGCCCCCGTAGTAGCGCCGGCCCGGATAGCCCTCGGCGTACTTGTTCGTGAGGACCGAGCCCTGGCTCTCGAGGACGGCGCGCGGGACGAAGTTCTCCGAGGCGATCATCTCGAGGTAGTCGCGCTGGCGGCCGAGCTCCTGATCGAGGACGGCCGCGATCTCGGGATCGACCTCCGCGAGCGGGGACGTGAAATAGCTGCTGCTTGCCTGGTTCACAGGGCGTGCTCCTTCGACTGGGGCGGTGATCGAGCCCAGGCGTACGGCTCGTCCCTGTGGTGGCCGCTTCCCGGTGGTGGTCCACCTCGAACGCCAGTCGCGGCGTGCCGATCCTACCGCGAGCGATTGAACGCGCCACCGCGAGTCCGATAGCGTCGTCTCCATGCGTGGGCTCGGGGGGATTCTCGCTGCGGCGGGAGCGATCATCATCGGTCTGGGCGCGGGCGCCGCGCCGGCTGCGGCGGCGCCCCCGACGCCGCCGCCCGGCGGCTCGGGCGACTTCGACATCGTCTCGCTCGGCGACTCCTACTCCGCGGGCTTCGGCATCCTGCCCTTCCTGCAGGACAGCCCGTTCCCGGGGACGGTGACCGAGGGCGGCGTGACGCTGAACGGCTGCTACCAGGCGGAGGCGGACTATCCGCACCAGGTCGCCGGCCTGCTCGGATTCCCCCTCGACGACCAGACCTGCAGCGGGGCCGTCACGGCGAACCTCACGACGACCCCGCAGACGACGATGGTCGGCCAGCTCGCGCCGGCGGTCCAGGCGGCGGCGCTGAGCGCGCAGACCGACGTCGTGACGCTGACGATCGGCGGCAACGACCTGCTCTTCTCCACGATCGCGGAGCACTGCATCCGGCTCTCGGAGAGCGACGCGCCCATCTCCCTGCTCTTCTACTCCCCCACCGTGTCGAGCTGCGAGCAGTTCTACACCGCGCCGGCCGGGACCTACTCCTACACGAGCGACGGCACGACGTACACGAACATCAACGTGGACGAGCTGCTGACCGGCACCGTCGTCCCGGCCCTCACCGCGACCTACGCGGCGATCGCAGCGGCGGCGCCGAACGCGGAGGTCTTCGTCGTCGGCTACCCGCAGATCGCGACGTCCGACTCGACCAAGGCGGCGAGCTGCTACTCGCTCGACTCGGACACCGCGCCGGTGGACGCCGTGCCCTTCGGTCCCAGCGACATCCTCTGGCTCAGCCAGGTGGAGCACGCGCTCGTCGACCAGATCGAGTCCCTGACCGCCGCGGCCGGGACGCGCTTCCACTACGTCGACGGCTGGACGCCGTCCGCCGAGCACACGCTGTGCGACGGCGCGGACTCGTGGATCACGGCGATGAGCGGGCAGATCGGCTACGGCCTCGACTGCGACATGCTGACGCAGCAGCCGCTCGTCTACGACGGCACGACCGTCGGCTGCCTCGACCTCGGCGCGCTGCACCCGAACGGCGCCGGCGTCGCGGCGCTGACCGGCACGGTGTCGGACGGCATCCTCGCGGGCTTCGGGGACGGCCTGCGCCTCGTGGCCGGCGAGACGCCGAAGGCGGGCGAGACGCTCACGATCGCCGGCTTCGGCTTCCCGGCGGGCGCGCCCGTCGAGCTCGTGCTGCACTCCGACCCGGTCCCGCTCGGCGCGGTCACCGCGTCCTCGCTCGGCACGTTCTCCGCGACCGTGACGATCCCCGCCGGGGTGTCCGGTGCGCACGAGCTGGTCGCGACGAGCGGTGCGACGAGCTACGCGCTCCCGCTCGCCTTCGCGGCGCAGCTCGCGGCGACCGGCGACGCGGAGACCGACGCGGCGCTGCTCATCGGGCTCTGCCTGCTGACGACCGGCTTCCTCATGGTCGTCGCGCGGCGGCGGACCGCCGCCTCGCGCTGAGCGGGCTCAGTCGCGGCGGGACAGCCCGACCGTCCGCGCCTGCTCGATGATCGCGTCGGCGTAGTCGGCGAGGAACGCCTCCCGGCTCGGCGCGCCCTCGACCGGGCGGCGCAGCGCGTAGACCCAGAAGTAGTAGTGGTGCTCTCCGTGGCCGTGGGGCGGCATCGGGCCGAACCAGTTCGCCTCGCCGGTCCCGTTCGGGCCGACGCGGACGCCGGGCGCCGAGAGGTCGAGCGAGGTCGCGTCGAGCGGCACGCCGTAGACGACCCAGTGCGTGAAGCCGTCCGGGAGCGGCGCATCCGGGTCGTGGCAGACGATCGCGTACTCGACGGCGCCCTCCGGCGCTCCGGAGAACTCGAGCCGCGGCACCGTGTTCCCCCCGTCGGCGGTGAGCTCGAACGGGATGCGGCCGTGCTCCTCGAAGTCGGGGCTGCCGATCCTGAGCCGGTCGATGAAGAGCGCCATCGCGAATCCTTCCGTCCCGCCCAGGCTATCGCGGGCGCGGCGGCGCTCCTCGGGTGTTCGCCAGGTATTCACAGCGCCGCCATAGGTGCATGAGGATGAATGGATCCATGCCGACGCCCGCCGCGTTCTCCGCGCCCCGCGCGCGCCTCCCGCGCGCCGCCGCCCTGCCGCTCCTCGGACTGACGCTCATCGGCGGCCTTGCGGGCTGTGCGAGCACGCCCGCACCGGCCGAACCCGGCACGGGCAGCTCCGCGCCGGAGCCGCCCGCCGCCGAATCGCCGACGGCGCCCGAGGCGCCCGCCGGGAGCGCGTTCGCCGACGGCACCTACACGGCGGACGGCGACTACTTCGCGCCGAGCGGACCGGAGTCCGTCACCGTCACCGTCACACTCGCCGACGGCGCCGTCGCCGACGTGCAGGTCGTCGGCCACGCGACCGACCCGCAGGCGAAGCAGCACCAGGCCGAGTTCGTCGGCGGCATCGCGGCGGCCGTCGTCGGCAAGCCCATCGAGGGCCTCGCGGTCGACCGCGTCGCCGGCTCCTCGCTCACCGGCCAGGGCTTCAACGCGGCGCTCGACGACATCCGCGCGCAGGCGCAGGGCTGAGTCCCGTGGTCTCCTGGCGCTTCGAGGCCATCGGGGCGCCCTGGGAGATCGAGACGGAGAACGCCCTCCCGCAGGCGGTCCGCGACGCCGTCTCCGATCGGATCGCGGCATACGACCTGGCGTGGTCGCGGTTCCGCGCGGACTCGGTGGTCACCGCGATCGGCCGCGGCGAGGCGAGCGCCGAGGATCTGCCGCCCGAGGAGCGCGAGCCGCTCTTCGCGCTGTACGACGTGCTCGGACCGGCGACCGGGGGACGGCTGAGCCTCGGCGCGGGGGCAGCGCTGGCCCGCCTCGGCTACGGGCCGCCATCGGCGGCGATCGACGTCGGCGCCGCCGGCAAGGGCCACCTCGTCGACCTCGTCGGCGACGTCCTGGACGCGCACGGCGTCGACGCCTGGATCGTCGACGCGAGCGGCGACCTGCGGCACCGGGGCCGCCGCGATGCCGGGGACGGGGACAGGGACGCCGTCGGCGCGTTCTCGCGCCCCATCCGCGTGGCGCTCGAGCACCCGGGCGATCCGAGCCGAGCGGTCGGCGTCGTCGAGCTCGGCGACGCCGCGCTCTGCGCCTCCGCCGTGAACCGCCGCCGCTGGATCGCCCTCGACGGCACCCCGGTGCATCACGTCGTCGACGCGCTGACGGGCCTCCCCACGAGCGACATCGTGGCGACCTGGGCGCTCGCACGAACCGCGCTCGTCGCGGACGGCGCGGCGACGGCCCTCTTCTTCACGGCGGGCCTCCCTGCCGCACTCGGGGTGGAATGGGTGAGAATCACCTCGGACGGACGCATCCAGCGCTCCGAGCAGTGGCCGGGAGAGGTGTACGCATGAGGACCGCGGTGCTCGCGGCATGGGCCGCCATGCGGGGCGTCGTCGACCGCATCCTCGGGAGGTTCACGGCGATCCTGGTGATCGCCGCGCTGCTCTGGCTCATCGTCGTCGCGGCGCTCGTCTTCATGCTCGTCGGCGCGCTGCCGTTCGACCCGCTCGCCGGCGTCGTCTCCCTCCTCGTCGCGGTCGCGGCGACGCTCGCGGGCGCGTTCGCCGCCGGCGCCGCGATGCGCGCGCGGCCGGAGACGGAGTCCGTGCTCGTCTCGGCGCTGCTCGTCTTCCTGCTCTTCACGCCACGGCTCGAGGCGCCCGACCTCATCGCGGTCGCGGTGGCCGGCCTCATCGCAGGCGCCTCCCGCTTCCTCGTCGCGCGCCTCGGCCGGCACGTGTTCAACCCCGCCGCGCTCGGCGCCCTCGTCGTCGGCATCGTCGCGGCGATCCTCTCCGCGACGGGATCCGACGCGCTGGCCCTGCCGACATGGTGGGTCGCGACGCCGCCGCTGCTGCCGTTCGTCGCAGTGGGCGCGCTGATCGTCGCGTACCGGAGCAGTGTGCTGCTCCCCGTCGTCGCCTACGTGGTCGTCGCGGCGGCCGTACGGCTCGTCCAGTTCACCGGCTTCGGGATGCCGCTCGACCTGTCGCTGGGGACCGCGTTCGGCTCGCTGCCGATCGTGTTCGCCGCCGGCTTCATGCTGAGCGAGCCGCAGACGCTGCCGGGCCGCTGGTGGCAGCGGCTCATCGTCGCCGCAGTCGCCGCCGCCGTCGCCTCGGTCCCCTTCAGCATCGGCCCGGTCGGCTCGACCCCGGAGCTCGGCCTCGTGCTGGCCAACGCCATCGCCTTCGCCTTCGGCCTGCGCCGCCTCGTGCGCCTCGAGGTCGTCGCCGCGACGCCGCTCGGCGAGCGCACTGTCGAGCTGCGGCTGCGACCGGAGTCCCCGGTGCGCCACCTCGCCGGCCAGGCGGTCGAGGTCGCGGTGCCGCACCGGCCGCGGGATCTCCGCGGTCGCCGCCGCGTGTTCTCCATCGTCTCGGCGCCTGGGGCGGACGAGCTGCGCCTCGCGTTCACCGTGCCGGTGCACCCGTCCTCGGCCAAGACCGCGCTCGCCGCGCTGCAGCCCGGCGACGAGCTGACCGCGACCCGGGTGGTCGGCGACTTCGTCGCGCCGGGCCTCGACACGGAGGCGCTGCTCGTCGCCGGCGGGATCGGGATCACGCCGTTCCTCGCGATGATCGCCGCCCGCGATCCCCGCGCCGACTACGTCCTCGTGTACCGGTCCGGCGAGGAGTCACCCCCGTTCCTCGACGAGCTGCGCCGGTCCGGCGTGCCCGTCATCCTGTCCTGCCCCGTCGCGCCCGAGCCGCTGCCGGAGGGCTGGGCCTGGCTCGGGCCCGGCCGCTTCTCCGCCGAGTCGCTCGCGGACGCGCTGCCCGACCTTCCCGGCCGCATCGCCTATGTCTCCGGCCCGCCGGCCATGGTCGCCGAGCTGTCCGCCGGGCTCCGCCGGGTCGGCGTGCGCCGCGTGCGCCGGGACGTGTTCTCCGGGGCATAGGGCCCCTGCTCCGCCCAGGTGGGCGCGAACAGCTGTGTCTGCATCCCGAAGAGGACCATTGGCGTCCACCCCCGCAGGACGCCCCGGCGCGTCCCCGAACCCGGGCTACCGAGTGGACGCAAATGGCGCAGGTGGAGCGGCTCATGGCAACTGTTCGCGCCCACCTGAGGGCGGAAGGGTCGCTCAGGCGGAGGAGCGCTCCGCGAGGGAATCCCGCAGCAGCGACTTCGCCCGGGCATGCTGCGAACGCGCCGTCGAGGCCGGGATGCCGAGCAGCTCCGCGGCCTCCGCGACCGTGAACCCGTCCCAGTGCACGAGCCGGACGAGCTCCGGCAGGCCGTCCGGCAGCGCCGCGACGGCCTCGCGCACGGCGAGGGCGTCCTCGGTGACCACCGGCGGCGGCGCGAAGGAGATCGCCCCGCGCAGCCGGTCGATGAGTGCGTCCCGGCGGCCGCCGCCGCGACGGTGATGGAGGAGCACGTTCCTCGCGACGCCGAAGCACCACATCCGCGCGGCCTCCGCATCCCCCGGCATCCGCCGCCGCGCCTTCCAGACGGCGGCGAGCGTCTCGCTCACCAGATCAGCCGCGTCCTCCGCCACGGCGACGCGGCGGAGGAAGTAGGCGAGCAGCACCGGCGCCGCCTCGGCCAGCACCGCCTCCGCGGGGGTGCGGCGGGACCTCAACGCTGATCCCAGTCGGTCGTGCAGTGGATCTCGAAGGTCCCGGTGACGGCCGCATCGCCGATCTCCGGTGAGGCCGCGCGGATGGCGCGAGCGATCTGCCAGTTCACTTCGCGGGAGAGCGCCTCCTGCAGGATCCTCGCGTCGGCGTACTTCGTGTGCGCCTGCGACACATGCGACGGCATCCCATCGGCCGGTCCCTGATAGTCCGCGAGGTACGGCTCGATGGTCTCGCCCGGCAGCAGCTCCGGCAGCCGCTCCGGGTCGCCGCGCATCAGCAGCGCATGGGCGACCCACTCGGCGCGCGGCTGCATCGTCGACACGTCGTGCGTCGCGAACCACGCCTCGACGGCCGGCCGAACCTGCGCATCGAGCATCGTCACGTCGACGCGCTCCTCGCAGGAGCCCAGGCGGTTCCCGGCGACGTCGTACCAGTCCCGGCCGATCGAGTAGTCGGGCTCCGTGACGACGGACCACTCGAACGCCCCGGCCGCGGCGGCCGCCCCGATCCCGCCGAGCGCGAGCACCCCGGTCACGGCGAGCCCGATGAACGGCGCCCGACCCTGCCGGTGCGTCCGTCCCGCGACGACCGCCGCGAGCGCGCCGCGCACCCCGGCGTCATCGGCGACCGTCGGCGCGGCCGCCCGCAGGCGTTCCTCGAACTCGTCCATCTCGTGCTCCTCCCAAGGTTCGTCCATCCCGTACCTTCCCGGAAGCGCGCGAAACGTCCACGTCGGGCGCAAACAGCTTCATTCCCCACCCGATGCGGACCGTTTGCGTCCAGCGCGGCGACCAGGCGGAGTCGGGCGCCGGATCAGGCGGAGGAGCGCTCCGCGAGGGAATCCCGCAGCAGCGACTTCGCCCGGGCATGCTGCGAACGCGCCGTCGAGGCCGGGATGCCCAGCAGCTCCGCGGCCTCCGCGACCGTGAACCCGTCCCAGTGCACGAGCCGGACGAGCTCCGGCAGGCCGTCCGGCAGCGCCGCGACGGCGGCCCGCAGATCGAGCTCCTCGCCGGAGAACGCGGGGACCTCGGCGACCGCGAGCGCCACGTGCAGCCGGTCTGCGAGCGCGTCGCGCCGGCGGTGGCCGCGCTCGTGGTTGCGCAGCACGTTCCTCGCGACGCCGAAGCACCACATCCGCGCGGCCTCCGCGTCCGCGGGCATCCGCCGGGACGCCTTCCACGCCGCGGCGAGCGTCTCGTTCATGAGGTCCGCAGCGTCCTCGGCCGGCTCGACGCGGCGCAGGAAGTAGCCGAGGAGCGCGGGCGCGGCGTCCGCGAGCACCCGCTCGACATCAGAAGATCTCGTCATTCGTCCTGCACCGGGTCGGTGGTGCAATGGATTTCGAAGTTCGCCGTGTACCCGGGGATCTCATCCGAGCCGGCCACATTGACGAAGCCCGCCTCCGCCAGCTCACGGCCGATCTGCGCACCGATCTCCGCTTCGAGCGCCTCTTGCAGAATTCGCGCGTCGGAGAGCCACGCACGGCGCTCGGGGGAGATCGGTCCGACCACCATGCGTGTCATGTCGTCCGGGACGGCCGCCCCCGGCAGCAACCGCCCGAAGTCCTCCGCGCGGCCGAGCGCTTCGAGTTCCTTGTAGACGTGGAGCGGGTCGGGATGCACGGTGCCCAGGTCGGCCGTGGCGATGAAGCGCTCGACGACGGCCCGCTGATCGTCCGGAATGTCGGAGAACGCGGTTCGGGAGGTGCAGGTGCCGAGCTCCGCCCCGCTCGCATCGACCCACGTCCGCGTCACCTCGTAATCCGGATCGGCGATCGTCCACGGCACGATCACGACTGCCGCCGTCGCCGCGAACGCGACCGCCGCGACCCCCGCGCCGATGCCGGCACCGGCGCGATGCCGCACCCGACGCCGTCGCGTCCGCCCGTGCACCGCCCCCAGCTCCGCGAGCGCCGCCCGCACCTCGGCGTCGCCAGCGGCCGTCCGCCCGACCGCGGTCAGTCGTTCCTCCAGCAGATCCATGCGCGTTCACTCCTCCACAGGCCCTCACAGGGTGCCTCACTCCCTACCTGTCCGGAAGGCCGCGAAGCGTCCACGCGGAAGATGGGAGGATGGAGGCCGTGACGGACTCGACGATCTACTACACCCACACCGACGAGGCGCCGATGCTCGCGACCGCGTCCTTCCTGCCGATCGTGCAGGCGTACGCGAAGCAGGCGGGGGTGTCGATCGACACCGCCGACATCTCGCTCGCGGGCCGCATCCTCGCCGTCTTCGGCCTCGGCCGGGACTGGCTGGCCGAGCTCGGCGAGCTCGCGACGAAGCCCGAGGCGAACATCGTCAAGCTCCCGAACATCTCCGCCTCCATCCCTCAGCTCAAGGCCGCGATCGCCGAGCTGCAGGCCGACGGCCACGCGGTCCCCGACTACCCGGACGACCCGCAGACCGAGGAGGAGCGGGCCGCGCGCGCCAAGTACGACAAGGTCAAGGGCTCCGCGGTGAACCCCGTGCTCCGCGAGGGCAACTCCGACCGCCGCGCCCCGCTCTCCGTCAAGCAGTACGCGAAGGCGCACCCGCACCGGAACAAGCCCTTCGCCGCCGGCTCCAAGACGGAGGTCGCGACGATGGGCGCGCACGACTTCAAGACGAACGAGCGCTCCGTCACGCTCGCCGCCGATGACACGCTGCGCATCGAGCTCGTCACCGACGCCGGCACCACGGTCCTGAAGGCCGCGCTCCCCGTCCTCGCCGGGGAGATCGTCGACGCGACGAAGCTCGAGGCCGCCTACCTCGACGCGTTCCTGCAGAACGCGCTCGCCAAGGCGAAGGCGGAGGACGTCCTCTTCTCCGTGCACCTCAAGGCGACCATGATGAAGGTCTCCGACCCGATCATCTTCGGCCACGTCGTGCGCGCCTACTTCGCCGAGGTGTTCGAGCAGTACGGCTCCGAGCTCGCCGAGGCGGGGCTCTCCGCCAACGACGGGCTCGGCTCGATCCTCGCCGGCCTGGAGGCGCTGCCGAACGGGGCGGAGATCAAGGCGGCGTTCGACGCGGTGCTGGCGAGCGGCCCGCGGCTCTCCTACGTCAACTCCGACAAGGGCATCACGAACCTCCACGTCCCCTCCGACGTCATCGTCGACGCGTCGATGCCGGCGCTCGTCCGCAACGGCGGGAAGCTGTGGGGCGTCGACGGCGGCGAGGCGGACACGCTCGCCGTCATCCCGGACTCCTCCTACGCGGGCGTCTACCAGACGGTCATCGAGGACGTGAAGGCGAACGGCCCGCTCGACCCCGCGACGATCGGCACCGTGCCGAACGTCGGCCTCATGGCCCAGGCGGCCGAGGAGTACGGCAGCCACGACAAGACGTTCGAGATCCCGGTCGCTGGCACCGTCCGGATCGTCGACGCGGCCGGCGAGACCCTCATCGAGCACCCCGTCGAGGCGGGCGACATCTGGCGCGCGACGCAGACCAAGGACGTCGCGGTCCGCGACTGGGTGAAGCTCGCCGTCGGGCGCGCCCGCGCCACGGGCGACCCCGCGATCTTCTGGCTCGACGAGTCGCGCGCCCACGACGCTTCGATCATCGCGAAGGTCCGGCAGTACCTGCCGGAGCACGACACCACCGGCCTCGAGATCCGGATCCTCTCCCCCGAGCTCGCGACCGCGTACTCGCTCGAGCGCCTCCGCAAGGGCCTCAACACGATCTCCGTCACGGGGAACGTGCTCCGCGACTACAACACCGACCTGTTCCCGATCCTCGAGGTCGGCACCTCGGCGAAGATGCTCTCCATCGTCCCGCTGCTCAACGGCGGCGGCCTCTTCGAGACCGGCGCCGGCGGCTCGGCGCCGAAGCATGTGCAGCAGTTCGTCGAGGAGGACTACCTGCGGTGGGACTCGCTCGGCGAGTTCTTCGCCCTCGCGCCGTCCTTCGAGCAGTACGCC